>NZ_JBHWZO010000241.1:0-9533 GCF_042728455.1 Promicromonospora sp. NPDC060204 | reverse complement strand
GTCCCGCCCCTGAGGGCGGGGCCGGCACCGGCCTGCACATCGAGCACCTGTCCAAGTCGTTCGGCTCCGGCCGCCGCACGGTGACCGCGCTCGACGACGTCACGCTGCACACCGACCAGGGCAGCTTCCTGTCCCTGCTGGGCCCGAGCGGCTGCGGCAAGTCCACGATCCTGCGCATCCTCGCGGGCCTGGAGGCGCCGACGTCGGGCACCGCGAAGGTCGACGGCAAGGACCCGGCGCGCCTGCGGGCCGGGCACGAGCTCGGCATCGCGTTCCAGGACGCCGCGCTGCTGCCGTGGCGGTCGGTCGAGTCCAACCTGCGCCTCCCGTTCCAGGTCTCGGGGCAGCCCGTGGACCACGAGCTGGTGGCCGAGCTCATCCGGCTGGTCGGCCTGAGCGGCTTCGAGAAGGCGCGGCCCGGGGAGCTCTCGGGCGGCATGCGCCAGCGCGTCTCGATCGCCCGCGCCCTGGTGGTCAAGCCCTCGGTGCTGCTGCTCGACGAGCCGTTCGGGGCGCTCGACGACATGACCCGCCAGCGCCTGAACCTGGAGCTGCTGCGGATCTGGACCGAGAAGCCGGCCACCACCCTCATGGTCACGCACGGCATCTCGGAGGCGATCTTCCTCTCCGACCAGGTGGCGGTCATGAGCCCACGCCCCGGCCGCATCAAGGAGGTCATCGAGGTGGACCTGCCGCGCCCGCGCCTGCCGGAGATGATGCGCACCCCCGAGTTCCACGCGCTGCACGACCGGGCCTCGGAGCTCCTGTTCACGGCCGACGACGATGCCTGACCGCGCCCGCACCTGGCTCGGCGGGGCGGCGGGCCTGGCCGGCCTGGTGGCGCTGTGGTGGCTGCTCGCGGTCACCGTCTTCGACGGCTCGTCCATGCCGACGCCGCCCGGCGTGCTGCGCCAGTACGTCGCGGACGGCTGGGCGTTCTACGTGAACAACTTCGGCGGCACGGTGGTCGAGGCCCTGATCGGGTTCGCGTGGGGCAACGGCCTGGCGCTCGTGCTCGCGGCCCTCGTGCTGCTGACGCCGCGGCTGGAGCCCGTGATCTCGCAGGTCGCGGTGATCAGCTACTGCGTGCCGACCATCGCGATCCTGCCGATCCTCTACATCGTGCTCGGCCCGCCGGACCCGGGCGACCCGTCGCCCACGGCGGTCGTCCTGGCGGCCCTGTCCGTGTTCTTCACGACCGTCGTCGGGGCCGTGCTCGGCTTCCGGTCCGCCGACCGCGCCGCACTCGACGTGGTGCGCGTCTACGGCGGCGGCCGCTGGCGCCAGCTCGTCACGGTCCAGCTCGTGTCCGCGCTGCCGGAGATCGTCAGCGCCCTCAAGATCGCCGCACCGGCCGCGTTCCTCGGGGCGATCCTGGGCGAGTACATCGGCGGCGTCGACCGCGGCGTCGGCCCCGCTCTCATCGCCGCCGGCCAGGGCCTCATGGTGGAGCGCGCCTGGGGCATCATGTTCGCTTGCGCCCTGGTGGCAGGTATCGGGTACGCCGCGTTCGGCCTGCTGGGCCGGGTCGCGGTGCCGTGGTCGACCGGAGGGGGACGACGATGAGCGAGGTCACGACGGGTCCGGCCCGCGGGGGCGCCGGACGGGCCCTCGCCGCCGGCCTGGGCCGGGCGGTGGCGACGGCGCTGCTCATGGCGGCGGTCCTCACGGTCGTGTGGGTCGTCTCCGTGGCCCTGGTCGACAACACGTTCGTCGCCAAGGGCCCCGCCGAGGTCTACGAGTTCCTTTTCACGGACGACGACGCCGCGGCCACCCGCGCCCAGATCCTCGCCGGCCTCGGGGTCACGCTCGGCGACGCCGCCCTCGGCTTCGTCGCCGGCATGCTCGCCGCGACGCTCGCGGCGGCCCTCATCGTGCTGTCCCGGCCCGTGGAGACCGCCGTCATGCCGGTCGCCCTGATCCTGCGCGCCGTGCCGCTCATCGCGCTGACCCCGATCATCCGCCTGCTGTTCACCGACGAGGTGGTGCGAGTGGCGGTGGTCTCCGGCATCGTGGTGCTGTTCCCCGCGCTCGTGAACATCGTGCAGGGCCTGCGCTCCGTGTCCGCGCAGCTGACCGACGTGGTGCACGTGTACGGTGGCGGGCCGGTGGCCCTGCTGTTCCGGGTCGCCTTTCCCTCGGCGCTGCCCGCGCTGTTCGCCTCGGTCCGGATCTCCGTGCCCGGCGCCATCACGGGCGCGCTGCTGGCGGAGTGGCTGATCACCGGCGAGGGAATCGGCAGCATGGTGGTCAACGCGGTAGGACGGTCCGAGAACAACCTCGTGTGGGCGTGCGTCCTGGTGGTCACGCTCGCGTCGCTCGTGCTCTACCTGGCGGCGCAGATCATCGAGTCGTTCGTCCTCGCCCGATACGGACGGAGCTGATCCATGGACGGCAGGTACGGCACCACGGCGGTCGGCATCGTGCTCGCGGCCGGCGCCGGCACCCGGTTCGGCATGCCCAAGGCGCTCGCCCGGTCCGACGGCGGCACGCCCTGGCTCGAGCTCGCCTGCCAGGCCCTGGTCGACGGCGGGTGCGCCGACGTCGTCGTGGTGCTCGGCGCGCGCGCCGACGAGGCGGAGCGGCTGGCGCTCGCCGACGCGCGGCCCGTCGTCGCCGACGAGTGGGAGAGCGGGCTGGCGGCCTCGCTGCGCACCGGCCTCGCCTCCGCCCAGGAGACGGGGGCGGACGTCGCCGTCGTCTCCCTGGTGGACCTGCCCGGCCTCCGCGCCGACTCCGTGCGCCGCGTGCTGAAGCCGTTCGACGAGCCCGACGCCGCCCGCCACGCCCTCGCCCGGGCCACCTACGACGGCCGCCCCGGGCACCCCGTGCTGCTCGGCCGCGAGCACTGGGCGGCGCTCGCCACCTCGGTGCGCGGGGACAGCGGCGCCGGGCAGTACCTGCTGGCGCACGGCGCCGTCGGCATCGACTGCACCGACCTGGGCGGCGGCGACGACGTCGACCGGAGGTAGGGCCAGCCCCACCTCGGGCTAGGGGTCATCCCTGACCTTTCCCCGGTCCTGCCCGAATCCTGTCGCCGCGACCGGTTCGGCTACGTAGTCTCGGGAACGTGGAGGCCACGGAACTCGCCCGCCTGCAGTTCGCACTGCTCGCCGCAGTGCATTTCCTCTTCGTGCTGCTCACGCTCGGGCTCGGCCCCGTCGTGGCGATCTTCAACACGCGCTGGGCCCGCGCCTCGGGCGACCGCGCCGTCGTGTTCGAGAACGCCACCCGGTTCTGGGGGCAGATCTACCTCGTCAACTACGCGCTCGGCATCGCGGCCGGGATCGTGCTGGAGCTCCAGTTCGGCCTGCACTTCCCGGGCCTGCTCGACGTCGCCGGCGAGGTCTTCGGCGCTCCGCTGGCCGTGGAGACCCTCGCCGCGTTCTTCCTGGAGTCCACCCTGCTCGGCCTGTGGGTGTTCGGCTGGCACCTGTTCCCGCGGGCGCTGCACGCCGCGATCTTCTGGGCCGTGGTGCTCACCGGGTACGCCTCGGCGTTCGCCGTGATGGTGGCCAACGGGTTCCTGCGCAACCCCCTCGGGTACGCGCTGGAGGGGCCGCCCGGCGAGCAGGTCGCCCGCATCACCGACGTCGGCGCCCTGGTCACCAACCCCGCGGCGCTCCTGTCCGGCCTGCACGTGGTGGGCGCCTGCCTCATGGCCGGCGGGTTCGTGCTCGTCGGCGTCTCGGCGTGGCACCTGCGGCGCACGGGCGGCGGCCTGCGCCTGCCGACCGGCCCGGACGAGGACCTGTGGCGGAACTCCATGCGGGCCGGTATCTGGACCGGCGTCGTCGGCGTGCTGTTCGCCCAGGGTTTCGGCTACGCGCAGTTCGGCTACATCGAGGGCGGCTTCGACCAGAGCCCCGCCGTGGGCGTGCTCCTCGAGGTCATGATGCGCAGCGCCGACCTCGTCTTCCTCGGCGCCCTCGTGCTCCCCTTCCTGCTCATCGCGGGAGCCCTGTTCCGCATGCGCGGGCGCAGCGCCCTCTACGTGCTGCTCACGGCCCTGCTGCCCCTGCCGTTCCTCGTGGGGCTCGCGGGCTGGCTCGTGCGCGAGCTGGGGCGGCAGCCCTGGGTCGTCCAGGGGGTGCTGCGGGTCGACGAGGTGACCTCCGACCAGTCCACGCGCGCCGTCCTGGCCTCGCTCGTGCTGCTCGTCGGGCTCATGGTCACGCTCGCGGTGCTCGACTGGTGGGTGCTGAGCCGGCTGGCCCGCGCGGGGACCGACCGGCTCGTCCTGGGCGCCGCCCCGGGCGACGTCCTGCGCGACGACGGCGCGGACGACGAGGTGCTGCTCCGGTTCGGCGCGCCCGACGACGGGGTGCGCGACGACGGGACGCACTCCGGCGGGCCCGAGCCCGAGGGTGCCCGATGAACGCGGCGGCGTGGGGCGTGCTCCTGACCGTGCTGCTGGTCGGCTGGGTGGTGCTCGACGGCGCCGTCCAGGGCGCGGGCGCCACCCTGCTCCAGGAGCGCGGCCCCGACGGGAAGGAACGGCGCCGGGACCCCGCGCAGCGCCGGGTCGTGCTCGGGGCCGTGGGGCCCGTCCTGCTGCCGGGCGAGGTGTGGCTCGTGGCGGCGCTCGGCGTGCTGATCGGCGTCTTCCCGCACGCCGAGGCCCGGCTGCTCGGTGCCGGGTACCCCGTGGCGCTCGTGCTCGTCGGGTCCTGGGCGCTGCGGGACGCCGCGATCTGGCTGCGCAGCCGCCGTCCGGGCAACGTGTGGCGGGACGTGTGGGACGTGGTGCTCGTGGTCGCCAGCATCGCGCTGGCCGGGAGCTGGGGCGCGCTGCTCGGCGTGGCCTGGGGGAGCGGCCTGGCCGCGCTCGCCCTCGGCATCGCCGCCGTGGTCGTCACGCGCCTGCACGGGGACGCCCTGGTCGCGTGGCGGCTGCGCCGCACCGGTCCGCTGCCGGTGGCCGTCACGTCGGTGATGATCGCCGCCCCCGTCGTCGGCACGGCGATCGCGGCCTGGCCGCGGCTGGTCGGCGGCGCGGTCTCCGAGGAGACGATGGCGGCGCTCGGCATCGTCGCGCTGGTGGTGCTCCCGCTGGTCCTCGTGCTCCAGGTGGCCGCCTGGTGGCTCGTGTCCCGGCCGCTGGACCGCCGGGACACGCTCTTCTTCTGACGGCGTCAGTGGCTCATGTGGCCCATGGCTTCCAGCACCCGCGGCGTCGAGTCCTCCGTGCCCGGCTCGACCACGACGAACTGGCCCATCATCCCGTCGTCCTCGTGGCGCAGGATGTGGCAGTGGTACATGTACGGGCTGGTCGGGTCCGTACCGGGGCCGAACTGCACGGCCAGCCGCACCGTCGACTTCTCGGGCAGGTGCACCGTGTCCTTCTGTCCGGTCTCCCACGCCTCGCCCGGGGCGCCGTTCCGGTCCAGCAGCGTGAACGCGCAGCCATGGACATGGAAGTTGTGGGCGTAGACGGTGTTCGTGACCTCCCACACCTCCCGCGCGCCCGCCGGCACCACCTCGTCGACCCGGGTGATGTCGGCGCCGCGGCCGTTGATCTCGTCGTGGCCCTGCAGCTTGAACGTGCGGACCGTGGCGTCCGCCGGGGCGTCCAGCGGGGCGGCCCCCGGCAGCTCGGCCGGCACCGCCGCGCCCCGTGCCGCGTCGTCGGCCACCCTGAGCTCCAGCACCGGGAAGGTGCCCTGGTCCACCCGGCCCTCCCCGGCCGTCGTCGTCAGCCGGACCCGCTCGCCAGGCTCGAGCTCCGCGACGACCTCGGCCCGCTCGCCCGGGCCGAGCGCGAACCGTGTCAGCCGCACCGGCTCGGGCACGAGCCCCTGGTCGGTCGCGACCAGGGTGAGCTCACGGTCGTCGGCGAAGCCCAGGTGGTAGACGCGGGCGTTCGACCCGTTCAGGAAGCGGAACCGGACCGTGGTCCGCGCGACCTCCAGGTACGCGCCCATCGTGCCGTTGACGAGGATCTCCGTGCCCATCTGGCCGAAGTTCGGCTCGGTGTCGAAGGGCATCTCGCCGTCGTCCTCGACGGTGCGGTCCTGCAGGATGCAGGGGATGTCGTCGACGCCGTACTCGTGGGGCAGCCCGACGGCGTCCGCGGCGTCGTCGTCGACGATGATCATGCCCGCGACGCCCTTGAACACCTGCTGCGCCGTGGCCCCGTGGGTGTGCGGGTGGTACCAGAGCGTCGCGGCCGTGTTCCGGACCGTCCAGGACGGCTCCCAGGTGGTGCCGGGCTCGATCGGCTGGTGCGGGCCGCCGTCCATCTTCGCGAGCAGGTGCATGCCGTGCCAGTGCATGGTCGTGACCTCGGGGAGGTCGTTGGTCACCGCCATCCGCACCGCGTCGCCCGTGCGCATCCGCAGCGTGGGGCCGAGGAACGGGCCGTTGACGCCCCAGGTCGGCGTCCGCGTGCCCGGCAGGATCTCGCTGGTGCCCTGCTGGACCGTGAGCCGGAAGACGCCGCCGTCCGCGCGCAGCTCGTCCGGGATCCGGAGCGGGCCGAGCGGCTGCCACGGGCGGTCCGGGTCCGTCGCCGTCCCGCCCGACGCGCACGACGTCAGCACGAGGGACGCCGCTCCGACGGCGGCCAGCCCCAGGAACTCCCGGCGACGTATCTTCCGCATCCCTGCTCCGCTCGCTCGACACGATTGCCAGGACCCCTCCGGGGGTCCATAGTAATTCCGAAACGGAACTATCCGGGGGTGCGGGAAGCATGTCAACGAAAGAGCGCATCGAGCACGGCATCCGCGCCCTCATCACGGGCGGCGTGCTGCGCAACCACGAGGTGGCGCCCCGCCTCGGCCTGCACGTGATCGACCTCCAGGCGCTCAACCTCGTCGCGATGGCGGGCGGGCGGATGACGCCGTCGGCGCTCGCGGACGCGATGCGCCTGCCCCGGTCGTCGGTCACGCGTCTGGTCGGCCGGCTGGAGAGCGCCGGGTACGTGCACCGCCGCAGGTCGGACGTCGACCGGCGCAGCCTGGGGGTCGAGGTCGACCGGGAGCGGCTCGCCGTGGTCACCGACCAGTACCGGCAGCAGTCCGAACGGGTGGACCGGGCGTTGGCGGGGTGCACGCCGGACGAGGTCGAGACGATCGCCCGGTTCCTCGACCGGCTGACTTCCCGCGGACCCGATTCCGATGCTCACCAACGGGACATTTCGCCACGTTGAGCGCTCGGATGCCGGTAAAGTCCTACCTACCATGACCATGAAGAACCGCATCGTCTGCGCGCTGCTCGGCGCCCTGGCGTTCGCCACCGCGACCCTGCTCCTGCCGTGGCTCCCGGACGCGCTCGTGGGCCTGCTCGGGACCGGCGGCGTGCTGCTGTTCCTGGCCGCCCTGGTGCTGCCGACCAACACCCGGCAGCCGCCCGTGCACAGCCTCGCGATCCTCGACAAGGGGTACCTGACGCCCGCCGAGATCCACCAGATCCTCGGGATCTGGCTGCCGACGGGCAGCGCCGCCCTGGAGGCGCGGGACGCGCAGTGGACGGTCGCCCGGCACGTCGCCAAGTGGCGCGCCGACCACGTGGTCAACGTGATGGACTACCACGGCGTGGTCGCCGAGCGCCGGGTCGACATGCTCTCGGTGGTGCAGTGGGTCGGCATCCAGCTCCTGCCCGCGTTCCTCGGCCTGATCTTCCTGATCCCGACGCTGGCGCTGACCGGCTTCGACAAGATCAGCATCAACTTCCTCCAGACGCTCCTGCTCTTCGTGATCTGGGGCGGCGTCGCGCTGCTGGCGCGCTGGATCCTGGAGAAGCACGTGATCCACCGGTTCGTGTGGGAGCCGGAGCTGACGCCGGACGGGACCCGGTTCGTGGAGCGGTGACGCGGAGCGCAGTGGAGGTCGGGGGCCGAGGAACGAGGCACCCGGCCGTAGCGGAGCGCAGCGTCGCCGCGACCAGAGGACAGAGTGCGCTGAGCTCGGCGCTGACCGTCCCGGAGTGTCGGTGACTGGGGGCAGAATGGCTTCGTGCCCCTGTACCGAGACGACGCGATCGTGCTGCGCACCCAGAAGCTGGGCGAGGCGGACCGCATCGTCACGTTCCTGACGCGCGAGCACGGCAAGGTGCGCGGGGTGGGCAAGGGCGTGCGGCGCACGTCGTCCAAGTTCGGGGCGCGCCTGGAGCCGTTCATGGCGGTCGACGTGCAGCTCCACACCGGCCGCAGCCCGCGGCCGGGCATGGGGCTCGACACGGTCACGCAGGTCGAGACCATCGGCGCGTACGCCCGGTCCATCAGCGAGGACTACGGCCTGTACACGTCCGGCACGGTGATGCTGGAGGCCGCGGACCGGCTGGTCGCGGCGGAGCACGAGCCCGCGGTGCAGCAGTACTGGCTGCTGGCCGGGGGCCTGCGAGCGCTGTCCGAGCGGCACCACGACGCCGGCCTGGTGCTCGACTCGTACCTGCTGCGCGCCCTCGCGGTGGCCGGCTGGGCGCCGTCGTTCGAGGACTGCGCGCGCTGCGGCGAACCCGGGCCGCACCACTCGTTCAACGTGGCGCAGGGCGGCGCCGTCTGCCCGCGCTGCCGGCCGCCGGGTTCCACGGCGCCGGCGCCCGAGACCTTCGCCCTGCTGTCCTCGCTGCTCGCGGGCGACTGGGCGACCGCCGACGCGTCCGACGCGCGGCACCGCAAGGAGGCGAGCGGCATCGTCGCCGCCTACGGCCAGTACTACCTGGAGAG
The DNA here is from genome assembly GCF_042728455.1 of Promicromonospora sp. NPDC060204. Taxonomy (NCBI): domain Bacteria; kingdom Bacillati; phylum Actinomycetota; class Actinomycetes; order Micrococcales; family Promicromonosporaceae; genus Promicromonospora; species Promicromonospora sp. NPDC060204. Next base: position 865 of record NZ_JBHWZO010000241.1, on the reverse strand, counting down.
AACGTTGCGATCGTTGAAGATGGTGGAGCGCTGATGGCCCGGAACACCCGCCGGGACCTGGTCAAGCCGTTCCCGCACCCGTCCGGCGAGCAGGCTCCGCGCATCCCCAAGGAGTTCCTGCCGCGCCACGTCGCCGTCGTCATGGACGGCAACGGGCGCTGGGCCAACGCGCGCGGCCTGCCGCGCATCGAGGGGCACCGGGCGGGCGAGAACTCCCTGCTCGACGTCGTGGCGGGGGCCGTCGACGTGGGTGTCGAGTACGTCTCGGCGTACGCGTTCAGCACGGAGAACTGGAAGCGCTCGCCCGAGGAGGTGCGCTTCCTGATGAACTTCACGCACGACGTGATGAAGCGCCAGTGCGACGTCATGGCGTCGTGGGGCGTGCGGATCCGGTGGGCCGGACGCCGCCCGAAGCTGTGGAAGTCCGTGATCGACGTGCTCCAGGAGGCCGAGGAGCGCACCAAGGACAACGACCTCTGCACGCTGACGATGTGCGTCAACTACGGCAGCCGGGCCGAGCTGGCCGACGCCGCCGCAGCCATGGCCCGCGACGCCGCCGCGGGCAGGCTGGACCCGAAGCGGATCACCGAGAAGACCGTGCAGAAGTACCTGTACCTGCCCGACGTGCCCGACGTGGACCTGTTCCTGCGCTCGTCCGGCGAGCAGCGCACGTCGAACTTCATGCTGTGGCAGGCGGCGTACGCCGAGATGGTGTTCCTCGACGAGCCCTGGCCCGACGTCGACCGCCGGCACCTCTGGCACGCCGTCGAGGAGTACGCGAAGCGCGACCGCCGCTACGGCGGCGCCCTGGACGCCCCCAAGCCCCGATAAACGTTGAGTGCGGGGTATCTGCGGTCCCAACGCC
>NZ_JBHWZO010000240.1:0-9585 GCF_042728455.1 Promicromonospora sp. NPDC060204 | reverse complement strand
CTATATCTACACACCCACTCTGGTCGGCTGCTTCTTTTGTTTATATCAGACTGGACTGCCCCCGACCTCCGCGGGGACCGGTAATCGCCGCGCGGCGGGGTGGTCCAGCAGCTCTCGCTGCTGACCACCCGGCCCCTTGTCGACCAGCTCCGTCCCGCCCGGGCGGACGAGTCGTGGGATCAGACGTTCCCCGGGCCACCGGCTGCGCCGGCCACGGCAGTCGGGTTCCCGATCCCGGTGCCCTCCATGGTCGGACCGGCCGTGCGGCTCGACAGCAGCCGCGACAGCTGGTGGGCCAGCACGGTGAGCAGCAGGTTCAGCACGATGAAGACCACGGCCACGACCGTGAGCACCTGCAGCGGGTTGCCGTCGGCCGAGTAGACGATCTGCCCGGTACGGAGCAGCTCCTGGTAGCCGATGAGCTGCCCGAGCGCCGAGTCCTTGAGGACCACGACGATCTGCGACACCATCGCCGGCAGCATGGCCACGAGCGCCTGGGGGAGCTGGATGGACCGCAGGGTCTGGCCCGGCGTCAGACCGATCGCGAGACCGGCCTCGCCCTGGCCGCGGGGCAGGTTGCCCACGCCCGACCGCACCAGCTCCGCGATGACGGAGCCGTTGTACAGGATGAGCGCGACCACGACGGCGAGGAACGCCTTGTCGGAGACTCCGGGCAGCAGCTGACCGAACAGCCCGTAGAAGAACACCATCATGAGCAGCACGGGGACGGCCCGGAAGAACTCGACCACGGTGCCGCTCACCCGCCGCACCAGGGCGAGCTGCGAGAGCCGGCCCATGCCGAACACGAGGCCGAACACGATCGACCCGACGATCGCGAACGCCGCTGCCCGCAGCGTGTTGATCAGGCCGGGGATCAGGTAGTACTGCCAGGTGCGGGCCGAGACGGCGTCCGCCCAGAGCTGGGGCTCCAGCTGGCCCTTGCTGTCGAGCTGGACCAGGACCCAGGCGGCCACGGCGACCACGACGACGGCCCCGACCACGTTGCCGACGAGGGTCCAGGTCCGGGCCCGCGGCCCGGGCGCGTCGAAGAGTACGGAGGCGCTCATCGCTTCACCGCCAGCCGCTGCGACAGCCAGGTGGTCAGCAGTCCGATGGGGATCACCAGGATCACGTAGCCGATCGCGAACACCGCGAAGATCTCCCACAGGTAGTTGGGGTTGAACTCGATCATCGTCTTCATCGTGGAGGAGGTCTCCCAGGAGACGCTGGCCGCCGCGGCGACGGTCGAGTTCTTCAGCAGGGCGATGAGCGTGTTGCCGAGCGGGGCGACGGCCCCGCGGAACGCCTGCGGCAGGATGATCAGCCGTGCGGCCGGCAGGAAGGAGAGCCCGATCGCGCGGGCCGCCTCGGCCTGCCCCAGCGGGACGGTGTTCACGCCGGAGCGGATCGCCTCGCACACGAACGCCGCGTGGTAGACGGCCAGGCCGACGACGGCGAGGCGGAAGAAGTTCTGCTCGAAGTTGTCGGCGAGCTGGATCTGGAGCGAGGTCCACACGCCCATGACCATGAAGGTCATGATGATCGTCAGCGGGGTGTTGCGGAAGATGCTCACGTACGTGGTGCCGGCCCAACGCAGCGACGCGATGGGCGAGATCCGCATGAGCGCGAGCAGCGTGCCGAGCGCCAGCGCGATCAGCGCGCCCCAGAACGTCAGCTGGATGTTGGTCCAGAACGCTCCGAGCACGTCGTACTGCTGCAGGAGCGCGCCGAGCCCTGACAGATAGTCGTTCACGGGTCACCTTTCGGGAGAGGCACGGCCGTGGTCGGCGCGCCCCGGGAGGTCACAGTCGCGGACGGCGGGATGCCGCCCCGCAACGAACCGGGATCGCGTCTCGCTCGGCGGACGCGATCCCGGTTCACTGCGAAGGGACGTCAGGCGCAGGCGGCCGGCGTCGGCGGGTTGAGGTCCGCGTTCGGGGTGTAGTCGGCGCCCTCGGTGTTGGTGGCGATGAGCTCCTCCCAGGTGCCGTCGTCGATCATCTTGGTGATCGCCGCGTTGATGTCCTCGCAGCGGTCCGAACCCTTGGGCAGGCCCACGCCGTACTGCTCCTCGGAGAACGGCGCGCCGACGACCTTCAGGTTGCCGTCGCCGTTGGCGGCGGCGAGACCGGCGAGGATGATGTCGTCGGTCGTGACGGCGTCGACCTGGCCGGCGGCCAGGGCGGTGACGCACTCGGCGTAGCCGGGGCGCTCCAGCAGCTGGACACCCTCGGCGTAGTCGGTCTTGATCTTCTCCGCCGACGTCGAGCCGGTGACCGAGCAGAGGTTCTTGCCCTCCAGGTCCTGCGGGCCGGTGATGTCGGTGTTGTCGGCGGCGACGAGGAGGTCCTGACCGGCCACGAAGTACGGTCCGGCGAAGTCGATGACGTCCTTGCGCTCGTCCGTGATGGAGTAGGTGGCGAAGATCATGTCCACGTCACCGTTCTGGAGCATGCTCTCGCGGTTGGCCGAGGGCGTCTCCTTGAAGGTGATCTGGTCCTCGCTGTAGCCCAGCTCGTTCGCGACGTACCGGGCGACGTCCACGTCGAACCCGGTGTACTCGGCGCCGTCCTGCAGGCCGAGGCCCGGCTGGTCGTACTTGATGCCGATCGTGATGCCGTCGCCGCCCTCGGACGCGCCGCCCTCGGGCTCACCTCCGACCTCGGCTCCGCCACAGGCCGAGAGTGCGAGGGTCGACGCCGCGGCCATCGCCAGCAGCCCCATGGTGTGCTTGCGCATGATTCCCCTTCGGTAGTTCGGGGTCCGGGTAGGACCCCTTGGCTGGGATCAGTCAGTGAAAGATCAGTGGGTCAGGATCTTGGAGAGGAAGTCGCGTGCCCGCTCGCTCTTGGGCGCCGTGAAGAACTCCTCGGGGTGAGCCTCCTCGACGATCTGGCCGTCCGCCATGAAGACCACGCGGTCGGCGGCCTTCCGGGCGAAGCCCATCTCGTGGGTCACGACGATCATCGTCATGCCCTCCTGGGCGAGCGCGACCATCGCGTCGAGCACCTCGTTGACCATCTCGGGGTCGAGGGCAGATGTCGGCTCGTCGAACAGCATCACCTTCGGCTGCATCGCCAGGGCTCGTGCGATCGCGACACGCTGCTGCTGGCCGCCCGACAGCTGGGCCGGCATCTTGCCCGCCTGGTTGCCGACGCCCACGCGGTCGAGCAGCGTGCGTGCCTGCTCCTCCGCGGCCTTCTTGGACAGCCCGCGGACCTTGCGCGGCCCGAGCGTGACGTTGTCGAGCACGGTCTTGTGCGCGAACAGGTTGAACGACTGGAAGACCATCCCGACCTCGGCGCGCAGCTGCGCCAGGGCCTTGCCCTCCTCGGGCAGGGTCTTGCCGTCGACGGTGATCGAACCGTCGTCGATGGTCTCCAGGCGGTTGATGGCCCGGCACAGCGTGGACTTGCCGGAGCCGGACGGGCCGATGACGACCAGCACCTCGCCCTTGCGGACGGTGAGGTCGATGTCCTGCAGCACGTGCAGCGCGCCGAAGTGCTTGTTCACGCGCTTCAGCTCGACGAGAGGCGCCCCGAGGGCACGGTCCGACGTCGGAGCGTCCGCGGAGCTGTCGGCCGCCGGTTGGCCGGTGGCCGAGGTGGTCTGGTCCATCCCTTGAACCTAACGATCCGATGTTTCAAGGACCAAGTCGACGGGTCATCCCGGGACAACGTTTCGGTAACAGATGCCCGCAATGCGCCCGAACTCGCCGTTCGGCGGGGCTCGAAAGGGGTCGTAAAATCGAGGCGATGTCCACGACCGCCCTGCCCACAGCCCCGCTCGACGCCGCCACGACCGACACCGCCGTCGGCGACGCCGCGTCCGAGCAGCCCCGCACCTACCTGGTCCGCACGCTCGGGTGCCAGATGAACGTGCACGACTCCGAGCACATGGCCGGCATGCTCGAACAGGCCGGCTACACGCGCGCGTCCAGCCAGGACGAGGCCGCGAACGCCGCCGACGTCGTGGTGATCAACACGTGCGCCGTGCGCGAGAACGCCGCCAACAAGCTGTATGGCAACCTCGGCCAGCTGGCGGGCATCAAGGCCACCCGGCCGGGCATGCAGATCGCCGTCGGCGGCTGCCTGGCCCAGAAGGACCGCGGTGACATCGTCGCGAAGGCCCCGTGGGTGGACGTCGTCTTCGGCACGCACAACCTGGACGCCCTGCCGGTGCTGCTGGAACGCGCGCGGCACAACGAGGCGGCGCAGGTCGAGATCGCCGAGTCGCTGCAGGTCTTCCCGTCCACGCTGCCGACCAAGCGCGAGTCCGTCTACGCGGGCTGGGTCAGCATCTCGGTGGGCTGCAACAACACCTGCACCTTCTGCATCGTGCCGCACCTGCGCGGCAAGGAGCGCGACCGCCGCCCGGGGGAGATCCTCGCGGAGGTCGAGGCGCTCGTGGCCGCCGGCGCCATCGAGGTGACGCTGCTGGGCCAGAACGTGAACAGCTACGGCGTCGAGTTCGGCGACCGCGGCGCGTTCGCCAAGCTGCTGCGCGCCTGCGGCCGGATCGAGGGCCTGGAGCGGGTGCGGTTCACGTCCCCGCACCCGGCCGCGTTCACCGACGACGTGATCGCCGCCATGGCCGAGACGCCGAACGTCATGCCGCAGCTGCACATGCCGCTGCAGTCCGGCTCCGACCGGATCCTGCGCGCGATGCGCCGCTCGTACCGCTCGGAGAAGTTCCTCGGGATCCTCGACCGGGTCCGCACCGCGATGCCCGACGCGTCGATCACCACCGACATCATCGTGGGCTTCCCGGGCGAGACCGAGGAGGACTTCGCCGAGACGATGCGCGTCGTCGAGGCCTCCCGGTTCAGCTCGGCGTTCATCTTCCAGTACTCGCCGCGCCCGGGCACGCCCGCCGCGACGATGGAGGACCAGCTCCCCAAGGCGGTCGTGCAGGAGCGGTTCGAGCGCCTGCTCGCCCTCCAGGAGCGCATCGGGGCCGAGGAGGCCGACCAACAGGTCGGGCGCACCCTCGAGGTGCTCGTCGCCGAGGGCTCGGGCCGCAAGGACGGCGCGACGCACCGCCTGTCGGGCCGCGCGGCGGACAACCGCCTGGTCCACTTCGGCCTCACCTCCAGCGTGTCCGACACCGTGCCCGACGCCGCGCCCCTGCCCGGCGTGGACCTGACCCAGGCGCCTGCCGACCTCGACGACCCGCGCCTGTCCGACGTCGTCCCCGCGGGCGTGCCGCGCCCCGGCGACACGGTGACCGTGACGGTCACCAGGGCGGCCCCGCACCACCTGATCGCCGAGCCCGCCGACGCCGCGGGCCTCGTGGTGCGCCGCACCCGGTCGGGCGACGCCTGGGCCGCGCGGGAGAAGGCGCGGCTCGGCGGGGGAGAGGACGAGCACTCGCACGGCACGCCGGCGCCGTCGGGCCCGGTCTCGCTGGGCCTGCCCACCCTGCGCCGCTGACGCGGCTCCGACCTGCGCCGCCGGCGCAGGCCCGGCCCGCGGCGCCAATGCGGCGAGGCCGGCCCCCGTCACGTGACGGGGCCGGCCTGGTACCGCTCGGTCAGCGGTTCTGCTCGAGGTAGTTCGCCCGGACCTTCTGCGCGCGGGCGACCGGCAGGCAGCACAGGCCCGCGACGACGCAGAGGCCGATGAAGACCCAGGGGAAGCCGTCCCCGGCGTTGAAGCCGCGGAAGTTGTCCTGGTAGTCGCCGACCTGGGCGACCCACCACGCGAGCCAGGTGAGTCCGGCACCGGCCCACGCCACCACCGCGAAGATCACCCACATCGAGGCGAGGCGGCGTGCCTTGGCGGGGTCACCCCCGTCGGACCACCGGTCCTTGTCCGGGGAGCTCATGCGAGGGCCTTGGCCAGGAGCCCGAACGTCGGATCGGCCGCGACCGGCACGGGCTTGGGGAGGCGCTCGACGGGGCCGCTGGAGATCTCCCAGGCCTTGTCCTCGCCGATCCGGACGGCCGCGGCGCGGTCCCCGGTCGGCGCACCGGGCTGCGCGATGACCTTGATGCTGCCCGCGAAGGGCAGGGTCGTGGCGTCCTGGAACGTGGCGCGGACGTAGCGGGAGGCGACGTCGATCAGGCGGTCGCCGGCGGGCACGGGGAGCGCCTGCCAGATGCCGTACTCCTTGGGCTCGATCAGCGCGGCGCCGTCGGGAGACCTGACGAGGAGTGCGACGTGGTTGGTCTCCCCGGAGATGCCGGCGGCCTCGATCCACTCCGTGGCCCGGTTCAGCACCGCGGCCAGCGCGAGCACGGGACCCTGCGGCGTCAGCGTCCCGGCGTCGTCGACGACGGCCATCTTGCGCACGATCAGCGAGCTGAGGCCGGCGCCGAGCAGGGGCGAGCCCTCCGGCACCTCGGGCAGGCGCAGCGACTCGCGCGTCTTGGCGGCAGAGGCGTCGTCGCCCAGCGACAGCAGGCTGAGGAGCTCGAAGCCGGTCAGCTCGATCGTCTGCTCGGCGCGGCGGTCGGGGGCAGTCGTGGTTCCCTGCTCAGTCATCGGTTCCTCCTCGTCGGGCCGGTCGGCCGCAATTCTTCCAGGTCAAGGTCGGTGCTCTTCAACGGGGGTCGCGTCACCACGGCAAGAGGTCCTTCGCGCCGTCGATGAGGTCGCCGCCCGCGTCCAGGACGTCGCCCGCCGCGTCGGCCACCCCGCCGGCGATGTCCCCGGCCGTGTCCCCGACCCAGCCCGCGGCGTCGGACGCGGCGTTCCAGGCACCCTCGGTGATGTTGCCGTCGACGAGGAGGTCGGTGACGGCCCAGGCAGCACCCGCACCCAGGATCGCCCAGCCGACGGGGTTGGAGACCAGGCCGGCGGCGACGAGCAGCCCGCCGACGCCGAGACCGGCGCTGATGGCGCCGTCGCCCGCCATCCAGTAGTCGCCGGACCCGATGCCCTGGCCCATCTGGAAGGCGCCGAACGCGACCGAACCCCAGGCGAAGGCCTTGCCGGCCGTGCCGATGGCACCGCCCCAGCCGCCCGGGAGCGCGTCGGCGACACCCCAGATGCCCTGGCCCCAGCGCGCCCCGAGCTCGACGCCGTTCTGGACCAGGCCACCGATGGTGGCCGCCCAGTTGGCCTCGCCGACGACGTCGAGGACCGTGTTGGCCCAGTTCCCGCCGTCGTCGCCGCCGGACAGGGTGCCGGTACCGCTCGCCGAGGCACCGGCGAAGGCTCCGGCGCCTCCGCCCGATCCTCCGCCGGGCCCGCCGCCCGCGTAGTCGCCGCTGGTCTGCTCCTGGGCGTCCGCGTTGCGCTCCACTGCGCTCCTGGCGCCGGCGAGACCGTCCGCGGTGGCGCGGAGCGCGGGCACGTGGTGCCCGTCCCACTCCTCGCGGAACTGGTCGCCGCTCGGCCCCAGCCAGTCCACGCTCGACAGCACGGACGTGACCTCGCTGATGGTGTTGTCGAGCGACTGCGACGCCGCGTCGAACTCCCTCGCGAGGGTGCGCAGCTGTTCGAGGTCGGCACCCCACATCTCACCCATCGGTTCTCCCACCCGTTCGTCCGCCGTCAACTGGTCAGAACCGTAACTGACCTGCGACAACGGGACGAGCAAAGGGGTGTGGGGAGAACTCCCCATGGGTGGCTGCGGCGACCCTAACCCTGGTCCGACGACCCCTCGTCCGGCTCTGCGTCGGCCGGCGGGGCGAGCGACGCCACGGTCGAGAAGAACTGGCTCGCGGTGACCAGCCCGCACGACACCGTCTGGGCGAGCTGCTCCTCGGTGGCGCCGTGCTCGAAGTCCACCGAGACCTCGGCGTACAGGGCGAGCCCCGCACCCTCCTCCCGGGTGTAGACCTTGGGCCAGATGCGCTCGCGGTTCCAGTCGTTCGCGGCCTGGAGCACGGCCAGGCGGGCCGCCGCGGGCAGCGCGCCCGCCCAGCGGCCCCGGACCTGCAGGATCTCGTCGTGCTCGCCGAGCAGCAGGAACCAGAACCGGTTGCCGTCCCAGGTGCCGGTCACGTCGCCGTCGTCGTCGATGCGGAAGCGGTAGCCGCGGCGCGACAGGTCGTCGCCGACCCGCTGCGTCGTCAGCGGCCGCGGCTTCTCGACCGGGGCGTTCGCGAGCGTGCGGACCTGCGCTCCCGTGGGGCGGCGGGCGGCCGGGGGACGCGGGTTCAGCAGGCGCGCGAGCCAGCGCCCGGCGCCGCCGCCACCGTTGCGGGGCGGGCTCATGGCGCGGACCTGAGCGGGTCGGGGAACGTCTCGTCGAGATGCTCGAAGAACATGGAGCCCGTGGTCAGCCCGCACTGCAGGAGCTGGTCGAGCTGGTCCTCGGTCACGCCGTGCTCCAGGTCGACCGTCACCTCGGTGTAGACCAACACCGCGCCGTTGTCGCGCACACGCACGTACGTCTTGGGCCAGATGCGCTCGGCGTTCCACTCGTTGCAGAGCTCGAGGATCTCCTCGAGCCGCTCGATGGTCAGGTCGCGGTGCCACTGCCCGCGCACCTGGAGCACCTCGGAGCTCTCGCCGACCATGAGGAAGTAGAACAGCCAGCCGTGCCACAGCCCGCCGACGTCGCCCTCCGAGTCCACGAAGTAGCTGAACCCGTTCTCGCCGAGCCACTCCACGACGCGGTCGCGCGTGAGCGGCTCAGGGATGCTGGAGGGATCGTCGAGGCCGCCCGTCAGCTCGCGGAGCAGCACACCCTCCACCTGCGCCCGCAGCTCGTCGTCGTCGAGTTCCCTGGGCTCGGGCTGTTGCGGGCCGGTGGCCGCACGGTCGCCGTCGCCCGCCGTGTTCCGGCGTCGTGACCCGAAGAACCTCACCTGACCACAGTACCCGCCAGACCCCCGGTCCCGCTGCGCCCTTCGTCCGGAAAGCCGGGTGGAATCACCCAGGAACGGCCAGGTGCCGCGGCCGGTGCTACTTTCATCCATCGTGCACGCCGTGATCCTGCCCGCAACCCTGCTGCTCGTCCCGGGGACGGCCCCTGGCCTGCGGACGGACCCGCTCGAGGACGTCCGCGCCGCCGTGGCCGCCGCGCTGGCGCGGCTCACCGAGGGCGGCCGGATCCCGCTGGTCCTGGCGCACGGCCCCGCCCTGCGGCACGGCCGGATGCGCCCGTCCCTGGCCGGCTCCGGCATCGGCGACCGCTGGCTGCCCGACCCTCCGCCGGGTGCGGGACGGCGCGCCGGCGCGGCCTGGTCCTGGACGGACGAGATCCGTCAGGTCGCGGGCACCGGCGCCTCGGTGGCGCTCCTGGCGCTCGCGGACGTGCTGGGGGACCGGGTCGCGGAGGTCGAGGTGCTGGAGGTCCCGCCGTCCTGGCCCGGACCGGTCGCCGGGCCCGACCCCCTGCTGCGGGACGCCGCCGGCCTGGTCGTCGCGGGCGGGGGAGTGCCCGGCGGCCTCGACAGCGACCCCGGAGCGCTGACGGACGGCGTCCGCGCCGCCCTGCGCGCGGCGGGCGCCGACGCGTGGACGTCGCAGGTCCAGGCCTTCGCGCAGTCGCACGACCACCTGCCGCCCGAGTACCGCGTGACCACTCTGGCGTGACGGCCCGCGACAGGAACGGACCGGCGCGCCCCTGCGACGTCGGCATGTTCCTGTGAGGTCGGCAGTCTGCGTCGAGGTCGGCACAGGCCTGTGC
>NZ_JBHWZO010000239.1:0-9597 GCF_042728455.1 Promicromonospora sp. NPDC060204 | reverse complement strand
CCTGTCACACCAGGGGGTTGCCGATCGGCGGCGTCTCCAGCCGGTCGAAGTCGAGCTGGGGCACGCCCTCGTCCGGGTCCGGGCCGAGCGGCGGCCGGGAGTCGGCGCGGGAATCAGCCCGCGCGTCGGTCCGGGGAGCCGGCATCAGGATGGGCCGCAGCTCCGGTCCGAGCGCGGACCGCGAGTCCTGGCGGGAGTCCTGGCGCGAGGTGCGCTCGTTCGCCGCCGGCTCCTCGCGGACCGTCTGGCGCATCGTGCGGTCCACCGGCGCGGCGTGCGCCTCCTCGAAGGCCCGCACGATCGACCAGGGCAGACGGATGTAGCCCTCGACGTCGAACCCGTTGGCGATGGCCCAGGCACGCATCTGCGCGGGGGTCGCCCGACCGCGGCCGTCGGTGGGCTTCTTCGACCCCGAATCGTCCACCAGCTTGGGGAAGTCCACCGGCGTCGCCTCGACGATCGGCTCGATCACCGAGTCCCGGGCGCAGCCGATCGTGTCGGCGACCCGCCACAGCTCCTGACGGGCCTCCAGGTGGTAGCGGTCGGCCTCGATCGCCTGACGCACCAGCGCGTCGAAGAACGCCTTGCGGGCGGCGGCGGCCGCCTCAGGTGTCAGCCGGTACAGCGGCTCGGCCTCGGCCAGCCCCGCGGCGGTCTCCGCCGTCAGCCGTCCGTCCTGGAGGGTCTCCGCGAGGAGCGACAGGTAACCGTTGGTCCGCACGTCGGCGACGGCGGCGATCGCGTCGGCCAGCGGCTGGCCGCCGAGCGTCGTCAGCACGCCCGGACCGCGCCGCCCGGGCCACGGCCGCGGGGCGTCGGCGGCCCGGGTGGGCCCCTCCGGCCACGGGTAGACCCACGCACGCAGGGTGACCTGCAGCAGCTCCGGCAGGTCCGGCAGGCCGGTGGCGCTCTGCACGAAGCGGGCCAGCAGCCCGGCCACGGCCCGCGCCTCGCTGAGCGGGCTGGAGTTCGGCAGACCGCCCTCGTACGGGACCCCTGCGGCGGTGCAGCAGTCCGACAGCCGGCGGTGCACCAGGCCGGGCAGGTAGTGGTAGCTCGCGTCGATGATCGTGAGCTGGGCGAGCGTGGGCAGCTCCCAGCCCAGGTGGGACAGCTCGTTGCGCAGCACCTCGATACCGAGCCGGCCGTTGTGTGTGACGATCGCCATCTGCGACAGGCGCTCGCGCAGGGTGGCGGCGACGTCTGCCAGCGCGATCCACGCGCCGTCCGGGTGCAGCACGGCCGACCACTCGTCGACCACCCCGCCGCGCTCGTCGACGCGCACGACGGCTATCTCTCGCAGGCGTGCCCCAGCAAGCTGGATCCCGGTGATCCGGGTCGACACCGCTGCGTACGCGGGCTTGCCCACGCGTTCGTCCCTCGCCATGCGCGTCCTTTCTCGACAGCCGTGCCGCCGTTGGCGCTACGACGCGCCACAGGGTGCCATCTGCGCGAGAGTCCTGAAAGTGGAGATCGTACGAATATGTCGGATTCTGTGAAAATCACTACCAAAGATAGCGGACCGCCCCCCGATTATTAACACTTGCGGTGGGTGTTTGGCCACCGTCTCGGGCAGGGCAAAAGGGAGGTCATGATGCTGGCGAAGCTTTCGATCATGGACTGGCGCGCCATCGCGGCGCTCGCGTTCGCTCTTCCGTACGTCGCTCTGACACTGCTGGGTGATCGGTTCGGGTGGTTGCAGCTCTCGGCTTCGGATGCTCTGACCAGCCCAATCACCATTGTGGCACTGGGTTGCCTGCTTGCCGGAGCAGGCCTCGCGCTGACCCCGGCGATCCAGGGCGGGGCCTACCCGGTGCTGAACATCCTGGTGGGCGCGACCATGCTGGCGGGCTTCGGCTGGGCGGTGCTGGTGCTGGCCCAGGCGCGCTACGGCTGCGACCCGCTGAACGTCTTGCCCGGCTGCGGGTGATCTTTGGAAAGTTAAGGACCTAGTCGTTATCGGGAGATTTTCCCGTGCCGACGGCCGCCCGCCGGGACACAATGCGAGCGTGTTCCAGCGTCCAGCCCACCACCGCGTCTCGAGCCGCGAGCTCGTCGCGCTCGGCACCGCGAGCCAGGTGCCCACCAGGACCCGCAACCACAACGGCTACGTGCTGTTCTGGGACGACGAGGTCATCCTGTTCGACCCGGGCGAGGGGTCGCAGCGCCAGATGCTGCACGCGGGGATCTCCGCGACGGCGCTGACCCGGATCGCGATCACGCACCTGCACGGCGACCACAGCCTCGGCCTGGCCGGCGTGGTGCAGCGCATCAGTCTGGACGCGGTGCCGCAGACGGTGCCGGTGACGTTCCCGGCGTCGGGCCGCCGCTGGATCGAGAATCTGTGCGACGCCACCGCCTACTACCACCAGGAGCGCCTCGCGCTGCAGGGGCTGAGCCGGGACGGCGTCGTGCCGCGCGTGCCGGGGGAGCTGCACGGCCCCGCGATGCTGCGCGCAGCACGGCTGGACCACTCGCTGGAGGCCTACGGGTACCGGCTCGACGAGCCCGACGGCCGCCGCATGGTCCCGGAGCGCCTGGCCGCCGAGGGCATCTCGGGGCCCGACGTCGGACGCCTCGCCCAGGAGGGGACGCTGCGGACCGAGCGGGGCGTGGTCCGGCTGGAGGACGTCAGCGAGCCGCGGCCCGGCCAGTCGTTCGCGTTCGTCATGGACACCCGGATGTGCGACGCCGTCGGAGAACTGGCCGACGGCGTGGACCTGCTCGTCATCGAGTCGACCTACCTCGACCGGGACCGGCGCCTGGCGCACGACCACGGCCACCTGACGGCCCTGGAGGCCGCGACGGTGGCCGCGCGGTGCGGGGTCCGGAGCCTGGTGCTGACCCACTTCTCGCAGCGGTACACCGACCCGGGCGAGTTCGAGAAGGAGGCCCGCCAGGTGTTCGACGGCGAGCTCACGGTCGCGGCCGACCTGGACCGGGTGCCGGTACCGCGGCGGGTGTGAGGGGCCGCCGCCCTGCCCCGCCCTGCCCCGGTCCGAGCCGGGCCGGGCCGGGCCGTCAGCGGTGGCGTGGATGATGTGGGTGGTCTAGGCTTCTAACGAAAGCCGGGGCAGGTCTCCCGGTTATAGTTCGGCCGCGGCCCTTTCAGTTATCACTGAGGGGGCCGTTAGGCATTTCTGGGGTAGCCACGGGCATCTCGGCGATCATGCTCGATACGGTCTGGTGCGACACCAACCATTGCGCGGCCGACGGATCGACTGCTTCGAGCACCCGACGTGTCGCCCTGAGGTGCCGCTTCACCACGGCGCCGCCGGGGAGGAGCGGCTCCAGATGAGCGATGCGGTTCCGCAGACGATAGAGCCCGTCGACGTCCCGGACCAGGTCGGCGACGGGACGGTCGAGGTGCGGGAAAGCCATCGAGATAGCGGATCGCCACAGGAAGCGGCGGCCCGGATCCTTGCTCGGAAGAAGGAAGCGCCACGTGCCGAACATCATCTGCGCCAGAATGTCGTCGTGGGTGACCGCACGCGGACCGGTGCTGGAGTCCCTCACCGCGAGCACCGCACGCCGGGTCGCCTTGTCGATCTCGTCGCGTCGCACGACACGCTCGATCAGACGTGAAGGATCCAGGAGCCATTCCGCGGCGTGTGCGCGTCCCGTCCGGGGATCGACCTGTGTCGAGTTCCAGATGCGCAGCTCGGCGTCGATCGCGTTTCGAAGGAAGACCTCGACCAGGTGCAGCATCTTGTAGACCGCCGAGGACATCTCGACGTTCCACTGGTACAGCGTGAGCGCCGCACGCACGTTGCCGCCGCACGCTCGCAGGTACGGGGCGAGCCGGGGCGCGCTGAGCAGGGTCGCGACCGCGCGATGATGGGTCGCGGTCAGGGTGGGGACGGCCATCGATGACTCCTCGGAGCTGGAACTGAACGCTTCCAAGGCTCGCAGAGTTGGGACCACTTGGCCTCCGTTGGCGCGTCTTGTTGCTTATACGCAACGGCACCTCGACCCCCTTGACCTTCACCCTGGGGGAACCACCAGTCTCCTGCGCACCGGCGATCCCCGCCGGGGACGAGGATGACGACGTGGGCGGCGACATGGAGCACCTGAGCATCGGCGAGTTCGCCCGGACGTCCGGCCTGACGCCGAAGGCGTTGCGCCTGTACGACGAGCTCGACCTGCTCCGGCCGGACCGCGTGGACCCGCTGACCGGGTACCGCTGGTACGCGCCCGCCCAGCTCGACCGCGCCCGTCTGGTCGCGCGGCTGCGCCTGATCGGCATGCCCCTGGCCCGCATCCGCGAGGTCGCCTCCGCGCCGGCGGGCGTCGCGGCCGACCGGGTGCGGACGTACTGGCGTCAGGTCGAGGCCGACACGGCCTCCCGCCGCGACATCGTCGCCTCCGTCGTCGAACACCTGCGTACGAAGGAGACCATCATGCAGATCTCAGGCCCCACGCTCACGGCCCGCAGCGCCTGGCGGCTCGGCCAGGGCGCCCGCGCCGCCCAGCAGGACGCGCTCTACGCGGGCGGTTGCCTGTTCGTCGTCGCCGACGGGTTCGGGCCGCACGGCAGCCCCGTGCCCGCCGGTCTGGCCGTCGAGGCCTTCGCAGCGGCCGACTCCCCGGCGGACGACCCCTGGTCTGCGACGGACGGCGACCCCGCCGCCGCGCTCCTGGCCGCGACCGGCGAGGCCGGCCGGGCGATCACGGCCGAGGCCGCCGGCCTGGCCGACCCGCACCACTTCGGCTCCACGGTGACCGCGGCGCTGCTGGTCGGCTCGACGCTGTTCAGTGCCCACGTCGGCGACTCGCGGCTGTGGCTCGTGCGGGACGGCCGGGCCGAGCAGCTCACCCGGGACCACACCGTGGTCGCGGCACTGATCGAGGAGGGCCGGCTCACCGAGGACGAGGCGCGCTCCCACGAGGACCGCAGCCTCCTGAACCGGGCCCTCGTCCCGGCCGGGACGGGCGGGCACTCCGACGCCGGGCCCGATCTGGCCACGACCGAGGTCCGGCCCGGGGACCGGATCGTCCTGACCGGCGACGGCGTGCACGCGGTCCTGGCGACCGACCGCCTCGCGGCCCTCCTGACGCGCGAGGGCGACCCCGACGTCGTCGCGCAGGAGATCGCCGACGCCGTGGAGGCGGCGGGCGCGCCCGACAACTACGCGCTCGTCGTCGTCGACCTCGCCGACCCGGCGGACGCCTGAGTCGGACGCTCGACCTGGACGCCTGACCAGGTCCTGCTGTCCACGGGCAGTTCTACCCGTTGACCTGCCCGTGGACCCCCAACCACGATGCCGCACATGAGCAACCCGGTGAACCTCCAGGTCTGGGACGGCGCCGTCAACCTCCGCGATCTCGGTGGCCTGCCGCTGGAGGACGGCGGGACCACTGCCGCGGGGCGCGTCTGGCGCTCGGGCGCTCCCGAACCCATGACGCCGACCGGGTGGGCGGAGGCCGTCGACGCCGGGCTCACGACCGTCGTCGACCTGCGCAACCCCGCCGAGGTCAAGCAGGCGCACGACCTCATGCCCGACGCCGTGCGGCCCTGGGAAGTCGTCACGCACCACACCCCGACCGAGGACCCGGGCGACCCGCACTTCCTGGAGACGTGCGGCCCCTGGCTCGACCACCCGCGCTCCTACGCGCCGAACATCGCGATGTACCCGCACCTGTTCGGCGGGGTCTTCCGGGCGGTCGCGGACGCTCCTGGGCCCGTGCTGGTGCACTGCGCGGCCGGGCGCGACCGCACCGGGATGATCACCGCCCTGCTGCTGTCGCTGACCGGCGTGGAGCACGAGGCGATCGCGCGGGACTACGAGCGCGCGTTCCGCGGCACCACGCACCGTGGCGGCGGCGTGGCCTACGACGTCGAACGCGGCGCCTGGGTCCAGCACCGCGGCGAGACCTGGACGGCCCGCCAGCTCGACGAGCGCGTCGGCGAGCGCCGCGCGGCCCTGCTGGAGTGGCTGGCGGACCTGGACCCGGTCGCCTACCTGCGGTACGCCGGGCTGGACGAGGGGCGCATCACGAACCTGCAGGAGCGTCTGCGGTAGCCGGCTCGGCCGCGGGCAGCTCGGCCGCGGGCAGCTCGGCCGCAGGCAGCTTGGCAGCCGGCAGCTCCAGCGTCATGAACACGCTGTTCGGGTCCAGGACGTAGCTCCCGAAGGGCCCGCACTCGACGAACCCGTGCCGGGCGTACAAGCGGCGGGCGGCCGCGAAGTAGTCCTCCGCCCCGGTCTCCAGGCTCACGCGCCCGTACCCGCGCCGCGTTGCCTCGGCCAGGACGGCGCCGAGCAGCGCCGAGGCGACGCCGCAGCCGCGGGCGTGGCCGGCGGTGCGCATGGACTTGATCTCGGCGGACGTCCCGTCCGGCCCGGCAGAACCGCCGTCCAGCTCCTTCAGCGCACCGCACCCGAGCAGGACGCCGTCGTCGTCCCGGGCGGTCCAGAAGGTGATCGTCGGGGCGAGCAGCGCCGTGTGGTCCAGGGCGTGCACGCTCTCGGCCGGGGAGGTGGCGAACATGTCGGCGAGGTGCTCGTCGAGCAGGAGCAGCACGTCGTCACGCGCGGGGGAGTCGGGGGAGACGTTCACGCTCCTATCCTGCACGCCCCGTTCCTGCGTACCGCTCGCGGGTACGCCGTCCGTATGCCGGGCTCGTGTGGCGCACGTCACGTTCGGACGGTAGGAATCTCCAGGTGCGCGCACGCCCGTGCGCCGCTTGCCGGCCGACGAGGGCCGGAGGACCGAGGAGAACAACGATGTCGCTGCCCAGCCCGAGCTACACGATCACCCTGCGCGTGGAGGTGGCCGCCTCGCAGCGCGCCACGAGCACGGTGGTAGCGGCGGTAGCCGACGCCGGGGCGGCGGTCATGGGTGTGGACATCGCGCACTCGACGTCGCACGGCCTGGTCGTGGACGTCACGTGCGACACGATCGACGCGGAGCACGGCGAGCGGGTCGTGGCGGCCGTCAACGCCGTCGAGGGCGCGGAGGTGCTCAAGTCGAGCGACTCGACGTTCCTGATGCACCTGGGCGGCAAGATCGAGGTCACGAACAAGGTGCCGCTCAAGACGCGCCGCGACCTGTCGCGCGCGTACACGCCGGGCGTGGCGCGGGTGTGCCTGGCGATCGCGGACAACCCGGAGGACGCGCGTCGGCTGACGATCAAGCGCAACACGGTCGCCGTGGTCACGGACGGCACGGCGGTGCTGGGCCTGGGCGACATCGGTCCCGCCGCCGCGCTGCCCGTCATGGAGGGCAAGGCGGCGCTGTTCAAGGAGTTCGGCGGGGTGGACGCCTGGCCGGTGTGCCTGGACACGACCGACACGGACGAGATCGTGCGGATCGTCAAGGCGATCGCGCCCGTCTACGGGGGCGTGAACCTGGAGGACATCGCGGCGCCGCGCTGCTTCGAGATCGAGGCGCGGCTGCGTGAGGAGCTGGACATCCCGGTGTTCCACGACGACCAGCACGGCACGGCGATCGTGGTGCTGGCGGCGCTGGTCAACGCCCTGAAGGTCGTCGGCAAGGACCTGGCGGACGTGCGGATCGTGGTCTCGGGCGTCGGCGCGGCGGGCAACGCGATCATCCGGCTGCTCAAGGCGCAGGGCGCGCGGCACATCGTGGCGTTCGGCCGGGACGGCGCGCTGCACCCGGGCGTGGTCACGGACGACCCGCACCGGCGCTGGCTGGTGGACAACACCAACGTCGACGGCTTCTCGGGCACGCTGCAGGAGGGCCTCAAGGGCGCCGACGTGTTCGTCGGGGTCTCGGCGGGCGGGATCCTGTCCGGTGCGGACGTGGCGCAGATGGCGCAGGACGCGATCGTGTTCGCGCTGGCCAACCCGACCCCGGAGGTGGACCCGCTGGAGGCGGCCGAGTCCGCGGCGGTGGTGGCCACGGGGCGCAGCGACTACCCGAACCAGATCAACAACGTGCTGGCGTTCCCGGGCCTGTTCCGGGGGCTGCTCGACACGGGCGCAACCGACATCACCACGGAGCTGCTGCGCGTGGCTGCCGTCGCGATCGCCGAGGTGGTCGCGCCCGACGAGCTGAACAGCGCCTACATCATCCCGGGCGTGTTCGACCACCGGGTCGCGGAGGCCGTGGCGGACGCGGTGCGCAAGCAGGTCTGAGGCTCTTCCGGGCAACGGTTCCGGACCTACCTTCCGGACATACCTGAGGCCCTGTCGGACGGCGGTGTACGCCGTGCGACAGGGCCTCGGTGCCGAGCGTCCCAAGGGGACGGGTCAGCCGATGCCGCCGATCGTCGAGTTCACGATGCCGCTGACGACAGCGGCGGTGCCCAGGACGAGGACGAGCAACGCGCCGGTGGAGGCCACCAGGGGGATCCACCAGCGCACGGTCTCCGGCTGGGTGCGACCGTAGAAGTGGTCGGGCTGCGCGGAGGTGGTGCGGTCGAGGAAGGCGTCGTTGTTGCTCACACTGATAGATACGTTCCAGGAGCCCGAAACGATGCCCCCGCACCGATAACAGTTCGGGAACGTTCGTCAGGTCCGGGACGGGGCACGCGCCCCGAGGGAGTTGAGGTCAGCGTGAAGAACATCGGGTTCCTGTCCTTCGGTCACTGGACACCGCATCCGCAGTCGGGCACCCGCTCGGCGTCGGACGCGCTGCTGCAGTCGATCGACCTGGCCGTGGCCGCAGAGGAGCTGGGCGCCGACGGCGCCTACTTCCGGGTGCACCACTTCGCGCGGCAGCTCGCCTCACCGTTCCCGCTGCTGGCGGCGATCGGGGCGCGCACCAGCCGCATCGAGATCGGTACCGGCGTGATCGACATGCGCTACGAGAACCCGCTGTACATGGCGGAGGACGCCGGTTCGGCGGACCTGATCTCCGGCGGGCGGCTCCAGCTCGGCATCAGCCGTGGGTCACCCGAGCAGGTCATCGAGGGCTACCGGCACTTCGGGTACGAGCCGGCCCCGAAGGACGCCGGCGGCGCGGACCTGGCCCGGGAGCACACGGCCCGGTTCCTGGAGCTGCTCGACGGCGAGGGATTCGCCGAGCCGAACCCGCGCCCCATGTTCCCCAACCCGCCGGGCCTGCTGCGCGTCGAGCCGCACTCCGACGGGCTGCGGCAACGCATCTGGTGGGGCGCCGGCTCCCGCGCGACGGCCGAGTGGACGGCGGCCCAGGGCATGAACCTCATGTCGTCCACGCTGCTGACCGAGGACACCGGCGTGCCGTTCCACCGGCTGCAGGCCGAGCAGATCCAGCGGTTCCGCGACGCGTGGGCGGAGGCGGGGCACGAGCACGAGCCGCGGGTGTCCGTCAGCCGCAGCATCTTCCCGATCACCGACGAGCGCGACCGGCAGTACTTCGGCATGGAGGTCTACAGCGAGGACCAGGTGGGCCACCTCGACACCGGGCCCGCCCGGTTCGGCAAGACGTACGCGGGCGAGCCCGACGCGCTGGTCGAGGACCTGCGCGAGGACGAGGCGGTCGCGGCCGCCGACACGCTGCTGCTGACCGTGCCCAACCAGCTCGGCGTCGACTACAACGCGCACGTCATCGAGAACATCGTCAAGCACGTGGCGCCGGCGCTCGGCTGGCGGTGACCCTGTCGCCGTCGGCCCTGCTCTGACGGACCAGCGGGTGGGCGGGTGA
>NZ_JBHWZO010000238.1:0-9595 GCF_042728455.1 Promicromonospora sp. NPDC060204 | reverse complement strand
AAATCCTTTTTTTTTTTTGTTGTGGTGGTTTGTTTTTTTTTTAACCGTTCCTGGTGCTGGCCGACGGGGGGGGGGGTGTTCCCCCGCTTGCGCTGCTGGACCACCCGGCCGCTCGTCGATTCCCGGTCCCCGCGAAGGTCGGGCTCAGTCCTCGGCGTACCCGAGGTCGTCGGTCTCCTCGCCCTCTGCGGCGAGCGCGTCCTTGACCAGCTCGAAGGCCAGGCCGGGCGCGTAGCCCTTGCGCGCGAGCGAGCCGACGGCGCGGCGCACCCGTACCTGCCGGTCGAGGCCGCGCGTGCGGGTGACGAGCTTGCCGGCCAGCCGCGCGCCCGCCGCCCGCTCGTCGTCGGGGTCGAGCTGGTCGAGGGCCTCGACGGCCGTGTCCTCGTCGATGCCGCGCCGGCGCAGCTCAGCGGCGATGCCACGCCGGGCCAGGCCCCGCTCGGCGTGCCGGGTGCGGACGATGGTCTCGGCGTAGGTCGCATCGTCCACCAGGCCCACCTCGCCGAACCGGTCGAGCACCTGCACGACGACGTCCTCCGGGTACCCCTTGCGGGCCAGGGACTGCTCGAGCTCACGGCGGGACTTCTGCGCCGCCGTCAGGATTCGGAGGACCACCTCACGGGCCTTCTCGACGGCGTCGTCGCGAGTGATCTCGCCGGCCTCCAGGCGCTCCGCGACGGTCTTGCGGGGTACCCGCTCGCCGCTGCGCCCACCGCCGCGACCGCCGTTGCGGCGCCCGCGTCCGCCCGTGGGACGGCCCTCCTCGTCGCCCTCCGAAAAGGCCGGATGGCCCCGACGCTTCCCCACGCCGGGACCATCCGCTGGATCACCGTACTGCACGTCAGAACGGAGCCTTCTCGGCGGCCGCCTCCGCCTTGGCCGCGGTCTTCGCCGCCGCGGGCTTGGTGGCGGTCTTCGCGCGTGTCGCGGTCGTCTTCGTGGCCTTGGCCGTGGTGGTCGTCCGCGAGGACGAGCTGGCCGCCGCGACGGTGCCGGTGGGCGGCGTCGTCTCCGTCGCCGACGGTGCAGGAGCACCCGCGGCCGGGTCCGCCGGGGCGTCGACCTTCGGTCCGACGCCCAGCTTCTCCTTGACCCGCTTCTCGATGTCGTTGGCGAGGTCGGGGTTGTCGCGCAGGAAGGACCGCGCGTTCTCCTTGCCCTGGCCGAGCTGGTCGCCCTCGTAGGTGAACCACGAGCCGGACTTGCGCACGAAGCCGTGCTCCACGCCCATGTCGATGAGCCCACCCTCGCGGGAGATGCCGTGGCCGTACAGGATGTCGAACTCCGCCTGCTTGAAGGGCGGCGCCATCTTGTTCTTGACGACCTTCACGCGGGTGCGGTTACCGACCGCGTCCGTACCCTCCTTGAGGGTCTCGATGCGGCGGATGTCGAGACGGACCGACGCGTAGAACTTCAGCGCCTTTCCACCGGTGGTGGTCTCGGGCGAGCCGAAGAACACACCGATCTTCTCGCGCAGCTGGTTGATGAAGATCGCGGTGGTGCCGGACGCGCTGAGCGCGCCGGTGATCTTGCGCAGGGCCTGCGACATGAGGCGGGCCTGGAGACCCACGTGGCTGTCGCCCATCTCGCCCTCGATCTCGGCCTTCGGCGTCAGGGCCGCGACGGAGTCGATGACGATGATGTCAAGGGCGCCGGAGCGGATCAGCATGTCCGTGATCTCCAGGGCCTGCTCACCGGTGTCCGGCTGCGAGACCAGGAGGGCGTCGGTGTCGACACCGAGCTTCTTGGCGTACTCCGGGTCCAGCGCGTGCTCGGCGTCGATGAACGCCGCGATGCCGCCGAGTCGCTGGGCGTTGGCCACGGCGTGCAGCGCGATGGTCGTCTTACCCGAGGACTCGGGGCCGTACACCTCGACGATGCGGCCGCGCGGGAGGCCGCCGATGCCGAGGGCCACGTCGAGGGCGATCGAACCGGTGGGAACCACCTCGATGGGCGCGCGGGTCTCGTCGCCGAGGCGCATGACCGAGCCCTTGCCGAAACTACGGTCGATCTGTGCGAGGGCGGCCTCGAGGGCCTTGTCGCGGTCTGCTGGTGCGGGCATGTGCAACACCTTTGGTCTCTGGGCGCTCTGTGCGCCGACATGGATGGCCTCTGTACGTCGTTGCCGACCGTACGCGGAGCCACTGACACGGACGCCTGCTCCGGCCGCCGCCTGTGGACGACGTTCCGAAATCCGTGCCTGTGGTCAAAGTCTAGCCGAACGCGTGTTCGAGGCAAGACACGACACACCGGTGTGTCGCAGGACATCTCGCAGGGGGCGGACCCTGCGGTCGGGAACGTCGGTCGACGCCGCTCGGGGACGCCCTCAGCGACGGGGCGGCGGGGCCTGGCGGTACTTGTCGGTGCCCCACCGGTCGGCGTCGGGCACGTCCAGGGCGTCGCACAGCGCGTGCCACACGTCGCGCGGCTCGGCCCCGTCCTCCAGGGCGACCAGCGGGGTGCGCCCGTCGAGCGCCGGGAGCACCTGCTCGCGTGCCAGCGCACGCCCGTAGGCGGGGCCGAACACCTCGTCGACCAGCTGCCAGAAGTCCCGTTCACGCACCCGACAACCCTACGACGCCCCGGCACCTCCCCCGGCCCGTGTCAGTGGTCGGGGACAGAATGGGGACCATGCCCACGCCCGACGACCCGCTCTCCCGGTTCGGACCGGCCACCCGCACGTGGTTCACCGGTGCCTTCGCCCAGCCCACCGCCGCCCAGGCCGGCGCGTGGGACGCCGTGGCGCGCGACCAGCACGCGCTCGTGGTCGCACCGACCGGGTCGGGCAAGACGCTGGCGGCGTTCCTCTGGTCGATCGACCGGATCATGTCCGAGCCCGTCCCCCAGGAGCGGGCGCGGCGGTGCCGCGTGCTGTACGTGTCGCCCCTGAAGGCCCTGGCCGCGGACGTGCAGCGCAACCTGCGCTCCCCGCTGACGGGCATCCGGCAGGCCGCGGCGCGCGACGGCATCGAGGTGCCCGACGTCACCGTCGGCATGCGCACGGGCGACACACCCCCGAGCGAACGGCGCTCGTTCGCCACGCGCCCGCCGGACATCCTGGTCACCACGCCGGAGTCCCTCTTCCTCATCCTCACCTCGTCGGCCCGCGCCGGGCTCGCGGGCGTCGAGACCGTGGTGCTCGACGAGATCCACGCCGTGGCGGGCACCAAGCGCGGCGCCCACCTCGCCCTGAGCCTGGAGCGCCTCGACGCCCTGCTCGACCGGCCCGCCCAGCGGATCGGCCTGTCGGCCACGGTGCGGCCGGTCGAGGCTGTCTCCCGATTCCTGGGCGGCGGCCGCTCCGACGAGTCGGCGCGCGAGGTCGCCGTCGTGCAGCCGCCGTCGCACAAGGAGTGGGCCATCGACGTCGTCGTGCCGGTCCCGGACCTCGCGGACCTGGGCAGCGCGCCCAGCCTCGGCGTGCCGGACCCGGGCCGCGCCGACGGCTCCGGGCCGGGCTCGGGCGACGACGAGATCGACCTCTCGGGCGAGGCGACCCAGCCGCTGCGCAAGGCCTCGGTCTGGCCGCACGTGGAGGAGCGCGTGGTCGACCTCGTGGCCGACCACACCTCCACCATCGTCTTCACCAACAACAGGCGGGGCGCCGAGCGCCTGACCGCGCGCATGAACGAGGTCTGGGCCCAGCGCCAGGGGCTCGACGTCGCCGACCCGGCCAGCACCTGGGCCGCGCTCGTCCCCGGGCAGTCCGGCACGGCCGCCGGGATCCCCCGGCCGGTACCCGGGGAACGCGGCATGCCCGAGGCCGTCCCCGGACAGCCGCCGGGCCCGGACGGGGCAGCCCGGGCCGAGACCGTGCTCGCACGCGCCCACCACGGGTCGATGAGCCGCGCTGAGCGCACCCGCACCGAGACGGAGCTCAAGGAGGGCCGGCTGCCCGCGGTGGTCGCGACGTCGTCGCTGGAGCTCGGCATCGACATGGGCGCGGTCGACCTCGTGGTGCAGGTGGGCGCGCCGCCGTCGGTCGCGAGCGGGCTGCAGCGCATCGGCCGCGCGGGCCACCAGGTGGGCGCGGTCTCCAAGGGCGTGGTGTTCCCGATGTTCCGGGGCGACCTCGTGCCGGCGACCGTCATCGCGCAGCGCATGCGCACGGGCGCCATCGAGCACATGCACGTGCCGGCCAACCCGCTCGACGTCCTGGCGCAGCAGGTGGTCGCGGCGCTGGCCGTGGACGACTGGGACGAGGCCGAGCTGCTCGCCCTCGTCCGCCGGGCCGCGCCGTTCGCGCACCTCGGCGACGCCACCTGGCGCGCCGTGCTCGACATGCTCGCCGGGCGCTACCCCAGCGAGGACTTCGCCGAGCTGCGGGCCCGCATCACCTGGGACCGCGCCACGGGTCTGCTGCGCGGCCGCCCCGGCGCGCTGCGCCTGGCCGCCACGAGCGGCGGCACCATCCCCGACAAGGGCGCGTACGGCGTCTTCCTCGCGACCGACGCGGCGGACGGCGGCGTGCTGGCCGACGGCACGAACGGCGGCACGAGCACCAGGTCCCGCGGGGGCCGGCGCGTGGGCGAGCTCGACGAGGAGATGGTCTACGAGTCCCGCGTGGGCGACACGTTCACGCTGGGGTCGAGCACCTGGCGCATCGAGGAGATCACCACCGACCGGGTGCTGGTCACCCCGGCGCCCGGCCTGCCCGGTCGCCTCCCCTTCTGGAAGGGCGACGCCCCCGGCCGCCCGGCCGAGCTCGGTCGCGCGGTGGGCGCCTTCGTCCGCGAGGCCGACGCCGCCCTCGCCGCCGACGTCGACGCCGGGCGCAAGCACCTGCGCGACGCCGGGCTCGACGACTGGGCCGCGGACAACCTCGCCGCCTACCTCACCGAGCAGCGGCTCGGCACGGGCCGCGTGCCCGACGACCGGACGGTCGTGGTCGAGCGGTTCCGCGACGAGCTGGGCGACTGGCGCGTGGTGATCCACTCGCCGCTCGGGGCGCGCGTCCACGCGCCGTGGGCCCTCGTGATCAGCGCCCGCCTGCGGGCCCGGTTCGGCCTGGACGTGGCTGCCATGCACTCGGACGACGGCATCGTGCTGCGGCTGCCCGACTCGGGCGGCGGCTGGGACGGCGACCCGTGGGGCGTGGACGGGGCCGGCACCGACGAGGTCGACGGGCTCGGCGACGGGACAGCCGACGGGACCGGCTACGCGGCCCTCGACGGCGAGGCGCAGCCGCAGCACGTCCCGGGCCGGGTCACGCTGGAGGACCTGCTGCTGGACCCGGACGAGGTGCTGGGCGCCGTGCGCGACGAGCTGGGCTCCTCGGTCATGTTCGCCGCGCGGTTCCGGGAGGCGGCCGCACGCGCCCTCCTGCTGCCGCGACGCCGGCCGGACAAGCGGCAGCCCCTGTGGCAGCAGCGCCAGCGCTCGGCCCAGCTCCTGGAGGTGGCCAGCCAGTTCCCGGACTTCCCGATCGTGCTGGAGGCCGCCCGCGAGTGCCTCCAGGACGACTTCGACGTGGCGGCCCTGGCCGACCTCATGCGTGAGATCGGCCAGGGCGGCGTCCGGGTCGTCGAGGTCACGACCCCCACGCCGTCGCCGTTCGCCCAGTCGCTCCTGTTCGGCTACACCGCCCAGTTCCTGTACGACGGCGACGCGCCGCTGGCCGAGCGCCGCGCGGCGGCCCTGTCGCTGGACCCGGAGCTGCTCGCCGAGCTTCTCGGGGAGCAGGGCTCGGCCGACCTGGCCGACCTGCTCGACCCGGGGGCCGTCGAACGCACCGAGGCCGAGCTCGCCGGGCTCGCCCCCGACCGGCAGGCCCGCGATGCCGAGGGGCTGTGGGACCTGCTGCGCCGCACGGGACCGCACCCGGTGGAGGCCCTGGAGGCACGCACCCGCGAGGAGGCCCGCCACGCCGTGGGCCACTGGCTCGAGGAGCTGGAGGCCACACGCCGCGTGATCCGGGTCCGGTTCGCCGGCCTGGAGCAGTGGGCGGTCGCGGAGGACGCGGGCCGCCTCCGCGACGCGCTCGGCGTGGCACTCCCGGTGGGCATTCCCGAGACGTTCACCGAGCTGGTCCCCGACCCGCTCGGCGACCTGCTGCGCCGCCACGCGCGCACGCACGGGCCGTTCGGCGCGCAGGCCCCGGCCCAGCGGTTCGGGCTGGGCGTCGCGGTCGTCGCCCAGGGCCTGGCCCGGCTGGAGGCCGACGGCGCGCTCGCCCGCGGGCGGCTGCGGCCCGGCGCGCTCGGCGGCACGGGCGACGAGTGGTGCGACCCCGGGGTGCTGCGCCTGCTGCGCCGGCGCTCCCTGGCGGTCCTGCGGGCCGAGGTGGAGCCCGTGGAGCAGGAGGCCCTCGGCGCGTTCCTGCCCCGCTGGCAGAACGTGTCCACGGGGCTGCTGCGCGGGGCGGACGGGCTGGTGCAGGCGATCGAGCAGCTCGCGGGCGCGGCGGTCCCGGCGTCGGCCCTGGAGACGCTGGTGCTGCCCGCCCGGGTGACCGACTACTCCCCCGCCCTTCTCGACGAGCTGACGGTGGCGGGCGAGGTGCTGTGGGCCGGGCACTCCCGCCTGCCCGGCTCGGGCGGCGGCGACGGGCTGGTCTCCCTCCACCTGGCGGACGGCGCCCCGCTCACCCTGCCCCCGCTCGAACCGGTCGAGGAGGAGAGCCCGATCGACTCCGACCTGCACCGCGCGGTGCTGGACCTGCTGACGGGGTCGGGCGGGTTCTTCCTGCCCCGGGTCGCCGAGCTCACCTCCGCCGAGCCGGACGCCGTGCTGGAGGTGCTCTGGGACCTCGTCTGGGCCGGCCAGGTCACCAACGACGGGCTGGGCGCGCTGCGCGAGCGGGTCAGCGGCGGCGGCGCCCACCGCGCGCCCCGCACCGCCGCCCGGGCCCGTCCGGTGCGCCGGTCCCGGTTCGCCGTGTCCCCCGGACGTCCCGCCTCGGCCCTCCGGTCCGGCGCCTCGACCGTGGGCGGGAGCGGCCGCTGGGCCGCCCTGCCACTGCGCGAGGCGGACCCCACGCTGCGCGCCCACGCCCTGACCCAGGTGCTGCTCGAACGGCACGGGGTGCTGACCCGGTCCGCCGCGGCCGCCGAGGGCGTCGGGGCGGGCTACCGCGACGTGTACCGCGTGCTGTCCGGCCTGGAGGAGCGCGGAGCGGTGCGCCGCGGGTACTTCGTGGAGCACCTCGGCGGGTCGCAGTTCGCTCTGCCCGGCGCCGTCGACCGGCTACGGGTGGACGCGGCCGACCGCGCGCGGGTCGTCGAGTCGGAGCTGGAGGTCGCGGAGCGGACGGCGGCGGTCGCGGGTCCCACCGGCGCCGCCGGCACGAGCGGCGTCGTCGTGCTGGCCGCGATGGACCCCGCCAACCCCTACGGCGCGGCGCTCGCCTGGCCGGCAGGCCCGACGACGGACGCCGGGGCGGCGGTACCCGGGCCGGCGGCGACGGAACCGACCACGGAACCAGGGCCAGCCTCCAACGGCGCGCCCGGCAGCAGGTCCGCCCACCGGCCCGGGCGCAAGGCCGGCGCCGTCGTGGTGCTCACCCACGGCGACCTGGCCCTGTTCGTGGAGCGCGGCGGGCGCACGGTGCTGTCGTTCACCGACAACCCCGCCCGGCTCGCGACGGCGGCCGCCGCGCTGGCCAGGACGGTCCGGGAGGGCCGCCTCGGGCGGCTGGTGGTCCAGCGCGTCGACGGCGTGCCCGCCCTGGAGGCCGCGCGGCACCATCCGACGGCGAGAGCGCTCGTCGAGGCGGGCTTCGCGATCACTCCACGCGGTCTGCGGATCTCGGTCCGCTGAACGCCAGGGCGGGGCTCGCGCCGTCGAGCGACCCGCCGCCGTCGAGCGACCCGACGGCGTCGAGCGGCCCGATCTCGTCGTGGGATCCGTCCGGGCCCTCACGGTCGATGGTCGCCCCGAGGAGGAACAGGTAGGCGATCATGATGACGAACCCCACCCGCTCGATGAGGCCGAACGCCGCTATGCCCGAGTCCGCGAGGTAGACCAGCGACAGGTGGATCACCAGGAACAACCCGACCGCCACGCCGAGCGCGCCGGCCGCCGACCGCAGGGCCCGCGGGAAGGCCGAGCGCGGCCGCGTGATCGACCGTTCCAGACTCAGCCCGACCACGGGGAGCACACAGAAGGCCGTGGCGGCGCTGAGCCGGTGGATGACGGCAGACAGCGAGGCGTCCGTCCCGGGCGGGTCCGTGGGAAACGCCCCGACCAGGACCATCGCGATGGCATAGACGATCATCGCGCCCGCGGGCACCAGGCCGACGGCGAGGCCGGTGCGGTACATCCGCGCGGTGAGGATGAGGCCGAGGACGGCCAGGACCACGCCGCCGGCGAGGATCATCTCACCGCCGCCGGGCACGAAGGCGTACCAGCTGATCGGGTCGAGCACCGGGTCGACCACGGACGCGCCGAGCACGTGCGCGGTGATCATCGGCAGCAGAGCGGTCGCACCGAACCAGCTCACGGTCCGGGTGTTGCGGGGGTCTGGGGAGGCCATCGACTGGTCCGGGCGTTCGCCCAGGTCAGCGGTTACAACGGTCATGGGACAAGAGTTGCCGAGCGCGCGCCGGAAAGCCATCGGGTTTACCCCCGGTCACGCCCTGACCCGCACTGGGGGCCATCCCTGACCGACCACCGGGGCCCGGTGGCGCGGTTGTAGCCCCGACCCAGATCACATGGGTGATATGCCGGTTGTGCCGCCTTCCTCGGCCGACCGCGCACTACGCTGAAGCCCCACGACGAGGGGAGCGTCCGTGCCCGAGGGGGATGTCCTGCGCCTCACCGCCGAGCGACTCACCGCAGCGCTGAGAGGCCTGCCGCTCGTCCGCGCGGAGCTGCGCTGGCCCAGCGCCGGCGCCGCCAACCTGACCGGAGCCACCGCGCTGGAGACCAGCGCGTACGGCAAGCACCTGCTCACCCGGCTCGACGACGGCCGCACCCTGCACACGCACCTGCGCATGGAGGGGCTGTGGAAGGTGCACCGGACCGGCTCCCGTGACGCCTCGGCCCGCAACCCCGCCATCCGCGCCGTGCTCGCCACGGACGCCTGGACCGCCACCGGTTGGCACCTCGGCATGCTCGACCTGCTGCGCACGCACGACGAGAGCCGCATCCTCAGCGGCCTGGGCCCGGACGTGCTCGGCGCCGACTTCCCCACCACCGGCCTGGCGGACGGCGTGGCACGGCTCGTCCGCGAGCCCGAGCGGCCGCTGTGCGCCGCCCTGCTGGACCAGCGCACCGTCGCGGGCATCGGCACCATCTGGATGGCCGAGTCGCTCTTCGCGCGGCGGCTGTGGCCGTGGCGACCCGCCGGCACCGTGCCCGAGGGCGAACGCGCGGTGCTGCTGCGCACGGCGCGCCGGCTCATGGAGCGCAGCGTCACCGTCGGACGGGCGCGCGGCCTGGGCTCCGTCGAGATGCACGTGCACGGGCGGGCGGGCCGACCGTGCCACCGGTGCGGCACCCCGGTCGCCGTCGGCACGGCGAACGAGAAGCCCTACGAGCGCCCGGTCTTCTGGTGCCCCACGTGCCAGGCAGGCCCGGCCTAGGACGCCGGCCGACCGGCCCGCCCCGGGGCGCGAACGCACGGACCGGCGCGAACGCACGGGAGCGGGGC
>NZ_JBHWZO010000237.1:0-9705 GCF_042728455.1 Promicromonospora sp. NPDC060204 | reverse complement strand
GGAATTCCCCGGGGCCGGGCGGACCAACATGCTGACTCGGCGTCGTCGTTGTCACCCTGGCAGTCGGGTGGGGGAGTCGGGTGGGGCAGATGTCGCTATTGTTCCCGGCGTGAACCGCGCCTCCCTGCCCTGGTCCCGGATCGGCTTCGCCGTCCTCGTGGTGGTCTCGCTCAGCCTCGGCTGGTGGGGCCTGATGCTCGACACCACGCACGTGCCCGGCCGCACCTGGTACGACGTCGTCTACCACGACCTGCAGCTCTTCGTGCTGGGCGCCGACCCGGCCAGCGACGGCGGGCCGCTGTCCTGGCAGCTCCAGGTCGCGCGGTTCCTCGCCCCCGGGACCGCCGTCTACGCCCTGTTCGAGGCGGCGCGCGCCCTGTTCACCGGTGAGATCCGGCGGTTCAACCAGCGCCGTGCCCGCGGCCACGCGATCGTCGTCGGGGAGACCGACGCCGCCGACACGGTCACCGCCGCGCTGGTCGCGGCCGGGCACAGGGTGCTGCGCACCCCGGACGCCGCGGGCCTGCCCGGCGTCGGCCTCACGGGCGCCACCGTCCTGTACGCGTGCGTCGACGACACCACCGACGCGACGGCGAACGTGCTGACCGTCGCCGAGGCGGAGGCCACGGTCCGCCGCGCGGGCAGCGGCCCCGACCGGCTGTACGCCCACGTCAGCGACCCCGACCTCGGTGTGGCGCTCCAGGCGCGGCACCTGAGCTGCGCCGAGCCCGGCGTGGACTTCTTCACGCTCGACGTGATCGCCGCGCAGGCCCTCGCAGTCCGCGAGGTGCGGCGCATCCTGGACGCCCCGGGCGGGCCGGCCCCGGTGACCCACCTGGTGGTGGTCGGCTCGGGCGAGTTCGCCAAGGCCCTCGTGGTGGGGCTGGCCCGGGAGTGGGAGCTCGCGGGGGACGGGCTGCGCCTGGTCGTCGACCTGAGCGCGGACGACGCCGACCACGTGGCGGGCGAGCTGCGGGCCCGCTGGTCGCCCGTGGCCCAGCGGATCGAGCTGCGGGCGGTGCCGGTGCTCGGCGCGGGCGGCGGCGCCCCGGACACCGTGTACGTGTGCCACGCGTCGGACGGCGTGTCCCTGCGGGTGGCGCTGACGGCGACCCGGCTGTGGCACGGCGGCCCCGGGTCGCTGGTGCTCCTGCTCGACGGCCTCGCGGGCCTGACGAGCGCGTTCGGCACCGAGGCGTCGCGCGTGCTCGACAACCTGGACGGCCGGCTGCGGACCGTGACCACGCGCGACCTGCTCGCCGACGTCGAGCGCGTCGAGGCCCGGGCGCACGCCGACATGTACGAGCGGATCGCGCGCTCCGTGCACCACGTCTACCTGCGCAACCAGCTCGAGCGCGGCGTCGGCTGGGGCGAGGTCCCCGCGATGGTGCGCTGGGAGGACCTGCCGGACGACCTGCGGGCCTCCAACCGCGGCTGGGTGGTCGGGCTGCCCGCACGCCTGTCGCGCATGGGCGCGACGATCGCGCCGCGCGACGGCGCCCCGGACGTGGTGTTCGACGGCGCCGAGCTCGACCGGCTCGCCGAGGCCGAGCACGAGCTGTGGGAGTCCGTGCGGGTCGCCGCGGGCTGGCGCAGCGGCCCGGTGCGGGACGACGCCGCCCGGATCCACCCGATGATCGGCGTGCCGTGGTCGGAGCTGTCCGAGGCGAACCGGGACAAGGACCGGGACGTGGTGCGGCTGCTGCCCGAGATCCTGGCGGAGTTCGGCCTGGAGGTCGTCCGGTACGAGGAGGCCCGGACGTCGGAGCTCGTCCACGGGCGCTGAGCCTGCTGGTGCCGGGTGTGGGACTCGAACCCACACGCCCTCGCGGGCAGCGCTTTTTGAGAGCGCCGCGTCTGCCTGTTCCGCCAACCCGGCCTGCCAGGACATAAAATATGTCCCGGCGCACATCGAACCACACCGCCGGGCTGGGTCCCAAGCCCAGGTGTGCAACGTAGGATGTCCTTCGTGACCGACGAGAACACCGAGAAGCTTTCCCTGGATCTGCCCCCGCTGGTCGACGCCGAGCCCGAGGCAGCTCCCGCCAACCCCTCCCGTCGCGCCGTCGTGGCGGAGGACGAGGCACTCATCCGCATGGACGTGGTCGAGACCCTGCGCGAGGCGGGTTTCGACGTCGTGGGTGAGGCCGGTGACGGCGAGACCGCCGTCAACCTGGCCATCGAGCTCAAGCCCGACGTCGTCGTGATGGACGTCAAGATGCCCGAGCTGGACGGCATCTCCGCGGCCGAGCGCATCGGCAAGGCCCACGCCGCGCCCGTCGTGCTGCTCACGGCGTTCTCGCAGACGGAGCTCGTCGAGCGCGCCCGCGACGCCGGCGCCATGGCCTACGTGGTCAAGCCCTTCACCCCGGCCGACCTGCTGCCCGCCGTCGAGATCGCGATCTCGCGGTACTCGCAGATCGGTGCGCTGGAGGCCGAGGTCGCCGACCTGACCGAGCGCTTCGAGACCCGGAAGCGCGTGGACCGCGCCAAGGGCCTGCTCATGACCAAGATGGGCCTGTCGGAGCCGGAGTCGTTCCGCTGGATCCAGAAGACGTCGATGGACCGCCGCCTCACCATGCGCGAGGTCGCCGACGCCGTCATCGAGCAGGTCGGGGCCTGAGCGACCGGTGAGACGCGCCATCCGGAACCGTCGTCCCGGAGCGGGTGAAATTCAGCACTGCCTGTTTTCTGCCGGCCCGCTCGGGACTAGTGTCTGCGCGGAGCCGGGCGTGACGCCCGGCCCGCAGACACCCGGGAGGAGATGAGCGTGCGCACCGTGCTGGACATCCACCCCGCGCGCGAGGCCGACCTGCCCGCCGTCGCGGCGCTGGCCGCTGCCGCGCGCGACGACTCGCCCACCGGGGCCCAGCTCGGCGCCCAGGAGGCCGACCGGCTGCTGGAGCACCTCAGCGTGCTGCTGGCCGCGGGCGGTCACGTGCTGGTCGCGGAGCAGGACGGCCAGGTCGTCGGCGTCGTCCTCGGCCGGGTCGTGGCGGCCTACCTCTTCGCGGAGCGCGCCAGCCTGTACCTGGACATGCTGTTCGTGTCGCCGCAGGCCCGCCGCCACGGCGTCGGGCACGCCCTGCTGCGTGCGGCCACCGACCTCGCGGCCGAGCACGAGTGCCACGACATCTACTCCGCGCCCGTACCCGGTAACCGGGGCGTCCAGCGCTTCCTCGCCCGGCTCGGGTTCGCCCCCGCCGCCGGCCACCGCGTGGCGTCCGTCGCCGCGCTGCAGCGCCGCCTCGCGGCCGAGGCCACCGCCCGCGACGGCGCCGCGCACGGCCGCCGGTTCGCCCGCGGCGGCATCGAGGACCTCATCGCCCGCCGGCGCCGGGCCCGCTCCGTCATGGAGTCCGGGCCCATCGACATGCGCGCGGTGGGCGGCGGCGCCCCGTCGCGCCGCCACCCGGCGAAGGCCGGCTGAGACCGGCGACGGCCGCCGCAGCAGACCAGGGCCGGGGAAATGCCTTCGCAGCGGGGAGGGTAACGAGCACGTAGCAGTGCTACCTCTCCGTTACGTCCCCGGCTGCGTAAGCCTTTCCTTGGGGCGGCGATGCCGTCGGTCACTGTGGTGCTTGTCGGCGGCGCCGGTGCACGTCGTGCGGGTGCCTCGTCTCAGCCGAGGATCATGCAGGTCAGCCGCGCCGTGCACACCCGCTTGCCCGCGTCGTCGGTGATCACGATCTCGTAGGACGCCGTCGACCGGCCCAGGTGGATCGCCGTCGCCGTGCCCGTGACGTGGCCGTCGCGCGCGCCCCGGTGGTGCGTGGCGCTCACCTCGATGCCCACCGTCTTCTTGCCCGGCCCGGCGTGCGCCTGCGCGGCCAGCGAGCCCAGGGTCTCGGCGAGCACCACGGAGGCGCCCCCGTGCAGCAGGCCCGCGGGCTGCGTGTTGCCCTTCACCGGGATCCGCCCGACGGCGCGGTCCGGGGCGAGCTCCAGGAGCTCCATCTCCATGCGCTCGAAGAGCGTGCCCGCGGTGTCCGCGCCGGCGTACATGGCCTTCCAGTCGATCTCGACCCCGGAACCGGACCCGGAGCCGGTGCCGGAACCGGCGTCGGAAGGCGTCGCGGAAGCGCTCGTGTCAGTCATGCGAGCTATGTTGTCAGGCGTGACCTCCACCGCGCCAAGCCGTACTCCGGGTACGCCGTCCTCAGGCCGCCCCCGTCTCCTGCTGATCGACGGCCATTCCATGGCCTATCGGGCGTTCTACGCGCTGCCCGACACCCTCGCGACCAGCTCAGGACAGATCACCAACGCCGTCTACGGCTTCACGTCGATGCTGACGAACCTGCTGCGTGACGAGCAGCCCACCCACATGGCGGTGGCGTTCGACGCGGGCCGGGTCACGTTCCGCACGGAGCGCTTCCCCGCCTACAAGGGCACGCGCGACGCCACGCCGGACGCGTTCAAGGGGCAGGTGCCCCTGATCAAGGAGGTGCTCGACACCCTCCGGATCAGCTCGATCGAGCTCGCCGGCATCGAGGCCGACGACATCCTGGCGACCCTGTCCACGCAGGCCAGCGCCGCGGGCATGGAGGTGCTGGTCTGCTCGGGCGACCGGGACACGCTGCAGCTCGTCAACGGCGACGTCACCGTCCTGTACCCCAAGAAGGGCGTCTCCGAGCTGGCCCGCATGGACCCCGAGGCGGTCGAGGCCAAGTACGGCGTGCCGCCCGAGCGGTACCCGGACCTCGCGGCGCTCGTGGGCGAGACCAGCGACAACCTGCCGGGCGTGCCCGGCGTCGGGCCCAAGACCGCCGCCAAGTGGATCACCGCGCACGGCGGCCTCGCCGCGCTGCTGGACGCCGCCGACGAGGTCAAGGGCAAGGCGGGGGAGAGCCTGCGCGCCCACCTCGACCAGGTGCGGGTCAACCGCGAGCTGAACGCCCTGCTGACCGACGTCGAGCTGCCGCTCGCCGTGACCGACCTCGCCCTGGAGGGCTTCGACCGCGCGGCCGTGCACCTCGTCTCGGACACGCTGCAGTTCGGCCAGCTCCGCGACCGCCTGCTCGCCGTGGACCCCGCGGGCGTGGCCGAGGAGGAGGCGCCCGCCGGCGCATCCGTCGAGCTCGACCTGGCCGACCTCGACCCGGGCGCCCTCGGCGCCTGGCTCGACGCCCGCACCGGGCGCGTGGGCGTCGAGGTGTCCGGCAAGACCACGCCCGGCGGCGGCGACGCCTGGGCCGTCGCCGTGGCGCAGCCCGGCGGCGAGGCCGCCTACCTCGACCTCACGCAGCTCGGGCCCGACGACGAGAAGGCGCTCGCGGCCTGGCTCGCCGACGCCGACGCGCCCAAGGTGCTGCACGGGGCCAAGGCAGCCGCGCACATGCTCGCGGCGCGTGGCATGGAGCTCGACGGCGTCGTGTTCGACACCGAGCTCGCGGCCTACCTGTGCTACCCCGACCAGCGCGGCTACGACCTGGGCGACCTCGCCGTGCGGCACCTGGGCCGGGAGCTCAAGGTCGTCGAGCCGGAGGGCGCGCAGGGCGCGCTGGACCTGTCGCTGGAGGGTGACACCGAGGGGCAGGCGGAGGCGGTGCGCGCCCAGGGCGTCGCCGACCTGGCGACCGCGCTGGAGGGCGAGCTCGCCGACCGCGACGCCACCCACCTGCTGGACGACGTCGAGCTGCCGCTGTCGGGCGTGCTCGCCCGGATGGAGCGCATCGGCATCGCCGCCGACACCGAGTACCTGACTGGCCTGGAGAAGCAGTTCGCCCAGGGGGTGGCCGACGCCGCGGCCGACGCCTACGCCGTGATCGACCGCGAGGTGAACCTCGGCAGCCCCAAGCAGCTGCAGGAGGTCCTGTTCGACCAGCTCGGCATGCCCAAGACCAAGAAGATCAAGACCGGCTACACCACCGACGCGGCGAGCCTGCAGGACCTGTTCGTCAAGACGGAGCACCCGTTCCTGGCGCACCTGCTGGCGCACCGCGACGTCTCGCGCCTGCGGGTCACGGTCGAGGGGCTGCTGAAGTCCGTCGCCCCGGACGGCCGCATCCACACCACGTTCCAGCAGACGATCGCCGCCACGGGCCGCCTGAGCTCGACCGACCCCAACCTGCAGAACATCCCGATCCGCACCGAGGCGGGCCGGCAGATCCGCCGGGCGTTCCGCGTGGGTGAGGGCTACGAGTCTCTCCTGACGGCCGACTACAGCCAGATCGAGATGCGCATCATGGCGCACCTGTCGGGCGACGAGGGCCTGATCGCGGCGTTCAACTCGGGGGAGGACCTGCACCGCTACGTGGGCTCGCGCGTGTTCGAGGTCGACCCCGCCGACGTGACCCCCGAGATGCGCTCCAAGATCAAGGCCATGTCGTACGGCCTGGCCTACGGCCTGAGCGCCTTCGGCCTGTCGCAGCAGCTCAACATCGCCACGGGCGAGGCGCAGACGCTGATGGACGACTACTTCGAGCGGTTCGGCGGCGTGCGCGACTACCTGTCGGGCGTGGTCGAGGAGGCGCGCGCCACGGGCTACACCGCCACGATCCTGGGCCGGCGCCGCTACCTGCCCGACCTCACGAGCGACAACCGGCAGCGCCGGCAGATGGCGGAGCGGATGGCGCTCAACGCGCCCATCCAGGGCAGCGCCGCCGACATCATCAAGCTCGCGATGCTCCGCGTGCAGCGCGCGCTCGACGAGCGCGGTCTCGCCTCGCGCCTGCTGCTGCAGGTGCACGACGAGCTCGTGCTCGAGGTGTCGCCCGGCGAGCGGGACGCGGCCGAGGAGGTGCTGCGCACCGAGATGGGCGCGGCGTTCGAGCTCAACGTGCCGCTGGACGTCTCGGTCGGCACCGGCGCCACCTGGCACGAGGCGGGCCACTAGCCGCGGTCAGGGGCGGGTCGTCACGAAGACCGCCGTGCCCGGCAGGTAGGGGCCGCGTTCCGGGCCCCAGCCGCCCCAGACCTGGTCGTTCCAGTCCGGCCACTCGG
Source organism: Promicromonospora sp. NPDC060204 (assembly GCF_042728455.1). NCBI lineage: Bacteria > Bacillati > Actinomycetota > Actinomycetes > Micrococcales > Promicromonosporaceae > Promicromonospora > Promicromonospora sp. NPDC060204. The sequence goes on along the minus strand of NZ_JBHWZO010000237.1, from coordinate 2,763 downwards.
GCTCGACCAGGTCGACCAGGCGCAGCCCGGCGGCGACCACGTCACGCACGTGGTCGCCGACGGTGCGGTGGTACTCCGCGTAGACGACCCGCCCGGCGGCGTCGGCCTCCACGTAGGGGCGGCGGTCGAAGTACGACCGGTTGGCCGTGAGGCCGTGCAGGCTCGGGTCGTCCGGGAACGCCCAGCGCAGCGGGTGGGTCACCGAGAACACCCAGCGGCCGCCGGGCCGCAGCACGCGGGCGGCCTCGCGGTGCACACGGACGGGGTCGGGCACGAAGGGCAGGGCGCCGAACGACGTGAAGACGACGTCGAAGCTGCCGTCCGCGAACGGCAGCGCCCGCGCGTCGGCCTGCACCCGCGGCACGACGACGCCGGTCGCGGCGTCCAGCCGGGAGGCACCGGCCAGCATGCCCGCCGAGAAGTCGGTGGCGACCGCCCGCGCGCCGCGGGACGCGAGCCAGCGCGAGCAGTGCGCGGCCCCGGCCCCGACCTCCAGCACGTCACGCCCGGCGACGTCGCCCAGCAGGCCCGCCTCCGCCTCGGTCAGGCCCTCCGGGCCCCAGCGGAACCCGGCGTCGCCGAGGAAGTCGCGGTGCTCGTCGAGGTACTCGCCGGCGTTGGCGTCCCACCAGCTCCGGGCGACGCCGCGGTCGTCGGGCAGGTCGCGGTAGCCGAAGGACACCGGTTCGTCAGAGGTCACGGTGCCATCATCCCCGTTCGGCCCGCGCCCGCACGCACCGGTGAAGCCCGGGCCAACTACCACATTCATAGCGGTAACAAAAGGGTCACGATTGGATTGCGAGTGCCGTAGCGAAATACGGAAGCAACGAAAGGGCTCTTAAGGTCAGGCGCAAACGTCTGCGCGTCGTCGTGCCCGAACCCGGGCCTGCCGATGCGCTCGAGGAAGGAGAGTGCCATGCGTCGACGCGCTACGCGCCTTGCGGGCGGCGTCACCCTGGTGACCGCGCTCGCGGTGGCTCTGAGCGGTTGTGTCGCCAGCGAGCGGGACGCCGACGGCGGTGAGGGCGGGGGCAGTGACGGCACGTTCGTCTTCGCCGGCTCGGCCGAGCCCAGCTCGCTCGACCCCGCGTTCGCCAGCGACGGCGAAACGTTCCGGGTCGCCCGCCAGATCTTCGAGGGCCTGGTCGGTGTCGAGCCCGGCACCGCCGACCCCGCCCCCCTGCTCGCCGAGAGCTGGGACATCAGCGACGACGGCCTGGAGTACACGTTCCACCTCAAGGAGGGCGTGAAGTTCCAGGACGACACGGACTTCGACGCCGAGGCCGTGTGCGCCAACTTCGACCGCTGGCACGACTGGACCGGTCTGGCCGCCCACGAGAACCTCTCGTACTACTACAAGGCGGTCTTCGGTGGTGCGGGCGAGGACAGCCTGTACGACTCGTGCGCGGCGTCCGACGCGGCCACCGCCGTCATCACGCTGAACACGCCGATCCCCGAGCTGGTCCCGGCGCTGTCGCTGCCGTCGTTCTCCATGCAGTCGCCCACGGCGATGGAGGAGTTCGGCGCGGACGACGTCGAGGGCACGGCCGACGCGCCGAAGCTCACCGAGTACGGCCGGGAGCACCCGGTCGGCACGGGCCCGTACACGTTCAAGGAGTGGAAGAGCGGCGAGAGCGTCACGCTCGCCGCCAACGAGAACTACTGGGGCGAGATCGGCGACGTCAAGACCATCGTCTTCACGGTGATCGCCGACGGCACGGCGCGTCGTCAGGCGCTCGAGGCCGGTGACATCGACGGCTACGACCTGGTCGCGCCGGCCGACGTCGACGCGCTCAAGGAGGCCGGCTACACGCTCCTGGACCGCGACGCGTTCAACATCCTGTACCTGGGCATGAACCAGGCACAGAAGCCGCTGGACGACATCAAGGTCCGCCAGGCGATCGCGTACGCGATCGACAAGGAGGGCCTGGTCCAGGCGACGCTCCCGGAGGGCACCGTGCCCGCCACGCAGTTCGTGCCGGAGATCGTCACGGGCTACAGCGACGACGTCACCACGTACGACTACGACCCCGAGAAGGCCAAGGAGCTCCTCAAGGAGGCCGGCCAGGAGAACCTCGAGCTCGAGTTCAACTACCCGACCGAGGTCTCGCGTCCGTACATGCCGGACCCCGCCGCGATCTACGAGGCCGTCTCGGCGGACCTCGAGGAGGTCGGCATCACGGTGACGGCGACGCCGGAGCCGTGGAGCCCGACGTACATCGACACCATCCAGGGCGGCGAGAAGCACGGTCTGCACCTGCTGGGCTGGACGGGTGACTACAACGACACCTACAACTTCATCGGCACGTTCTTCGGGGCGCCGTCGCTGGAGTGGGGCTTCGACGACCAGGAGGTCTTCGACGCGATCAAGGACGCCCGCAACGCTCCGCTGGACGAGCAGGAGGACGCCTACAAGAACGCCAACGAGGTGATCATGGACGCCCTCCCCGGTGTCCCGCTGGCCAGCCCGGTGCCGTCGCTCGTCGTCGCACCCGGGGTCGAGGGCTACCCGATCTCCCCGGTGCAGGACGAGGTGTACAGCGTCATCACCCTCGGCGGTGACGAGTAGTCGAGAGGGGTAAGGTTCCCTCTCGAACTGCCTGGGGCGCCCACGCCCTAGGGTGAAATACCTCAGGTCGGGGGGGGGGGGGGGGCGCGCGGCGGCGCGGGGGTGGTGCGGGGGCCGGCTACGGCCGGACGGAGGCGGCCGGACAGAGGGCCGAGCACGCGTAGGCCAGGTCGACGTGGAGTCGACGGCTCAGA
>NZ_JBHWZO010000236.1:0-9769 GCF_042728455.1 Promicromonospora sp. NPDC060204 | reverse complement strand
CCGCGCACGGGCCCGGCCCCGAGCGGGACGGATAGCCTCGAACTATGACTCGTGACCTCCCCGTGCTCGTCGTCGACGGAACGCGGTTCGGCGACCTTGACGGCTTCGCCCGCGAGTTCTCCCGGCTGCTGAGCGGCTACACCTGGCGCGGAAACCTCGACGCCCTGAACGACGTGCTCCGCGGCGGGTACGGGACCCCGGCGGACGGCTGGACCCTGCGGTGGACCAGCTCGGAGACGTCCCGCGCGGCGCTAGGCCACCCGGAGACGGCCCGGCGGCTGGAACGGATCCTGCCGGGCGTCGACCCGTCGAACCGCGCGGCCTTCACCGCGCGGCTCGACGCCGCGCGACGCGGCGAGGGTCCGACGCTGTTCGACGAGATCGTCGCCATCGTCCGCGACCACGGACCCGGCGGCCGGGAGTCGGCGGACGGGATCCTGCTGGAGCTGGTCTGAGGCCGGTGGGCCGCCTCGGGCGGGGTCAGCGCCGGAAGTCCAGCGTGCCCAGGAAGGCGTGCAGGTCCTTCCAGCCCTGCTCGGTGCCGTCGAACTCGACCATGAGGAAGAGGTTCTCGCCCCGGTCGCTCTGGTGGAGGTAGATCTGGGCGTCGTACCTCTCCGGCTCGCCGTCCAGGGTCAGGACCGACGGCTGGACCTCGGCGTAGTCCGCACCGGGGACGGCGATCAGCTGGGACCAGGGCGCGGGGTCGGTCTGCGTCCACCAGTTCCCGCCCGGCTTGCCGCCCTGCACGTACACCCGCTCGTACTCCGGCTGCGGCTTCATCAGTGCCTCGATCTCCTCCGGCGTGAGATCCGGGGACCCCGGCCACGCTGGATCGTCGAGATCCTCCGGATCCACGCCCCCGTTCACGTGCGTCACCGTCGGGCCCGTCCACTCGACGCCGGGCGTGAACTGCCCCTCGGTCGCCTCGGAGGTCCAGGACTCCGGCACGGCGAACGACAGGCCGTTGAGCTCCACCTGCTTCCAGCCCGCCGGCACCACGTGGTCGAGCGGTTCGAGCGTGGGGTACTCGATGCCACCGACCGGCTTGCTGCTCGGATCCCGATGGGCCTGGGCGCCGTCCGACGGACCGGTCGACGGACCGTCCGACGGACCGGTCGACGGGGTCGGGTCGGCCGCCGCCCGGTCACTGCCCGGCAGCAGGTCACCGCGGTGGGCGCCGGCCGCGCCGAGCACCCCGAGACCAGCGCCGGCGAGCACGATCGCCGCGAGGCAGGCTCCCGCCGTCCTGGCCACCCGGCGGCGCCGCACGTTGCGCACGGCGGTCGCCACCAGCAGCGCCGGGTCGAGGTCCCCCGGCGTCTCGATCATCGACCCCGCCGTGTGGATGCCGGCCGCTAGCGCCGCGTCCTTCGTGGGGTGGGTGTCGTACATGGTCATCATCGTTCTCCCCCGTTGGGCACCAGCACGGTGCGCAGGCGTCGTAGGCCGTGTGCGGCGGTGGACTTGACGGTGCCCTCGGAGATGCGGAGCTCGGCGGCCGTCTCCGCGACCGAGCGGTCGAGCATGAACCGGAGCACCACCACGCGCCGCTGCTTCACGGTGAGCTGCATGAGCGCGCGGACCAGGCGGTCGCGGTCGACCACCTCCCCCTCGAACACCAGCACGCCAGGACTGCGCACGCTGGCGGCGGGGTCGTCGGTGAGCACCTCGCGACGGGTGCGGCGCCAGGTGTCGATGCGGGCCGTCGCCAGGACGCGGCGCGCGTAGGCGAACGGGTCGCCGTCGCCCACCTTCTTCCAGGCGTTGAACGTGCGCTCGAGGGCGATCTGCACCAGGTCCTTCGCGCGGTGCTCGTCGCCGCACAGCATGTAGGCGATGCGGTACAGCGCCGGGGTCTTGGCGTGGGCGAAGACCGTGAACTGCGCGACCGGGTCGGCGCCGCTCCGGACGACCGGGACCTCGGTGGTGACCGTCTCGGGGACCACGCCCACGGCGGTCCCGCTCATCCGCTGCACCGTCCCCGGCAGGAGCGGTCAGGGAGCGGTGTCGGGGATGGTTCGCGGCGTCGTGGACCCCGCTGGGTTGGCGTCATGCACCATAGACGCAGCCCGGGGCGGGTGGGGTTCTATGGAGTTTCAGCTGAACTGCTGCAGCCCGATCGTCGCGAGGAGGTCGAGCTGCCCGGCGGCCTCGGTGCCCGGTGCGGCGGTGTACACGATGAGCCGCAGGTCGCTGTCCCGGACGGTGAGGAAGTCGGCGTCGAGGGTGATCGGGCCGATCTCCGGGTGCAGGAACGTCCGGTGGCCCGGGGCGGGCTGCGGGGGCAGACGCTGCTCCCACAGGTCGGCGAAGTCGTCGCTGGCCTCCTGCAGGTCTGCGACGAGCTCGCGCAGCTCGGTGTCCTCCGGGTACCGGACCCACGCCTCCCGCAGGTCGGCGACCACCTCCAGCCGCAGGAGGCGTTCCTCCTCCTCGGTCCGCACGTAGCGGGTGGAGCGGTGCGTGAAGATGATCCACGCGAGGTTCTGCTCCCGCAGCGGCAGGGCCGACGTGTCCCCGGTCAGGGCGTAGGCCAGCGCGTTCGAGGTGACGCAGTGCCACGACGCGTCGACGACGGTCACCGGCGTGTCGGTGAGCCGGTCCAGGATGCGCTGCACGCTGGGCGTGATGTGCCGCTTGACCTGCCCGGACAGCGGCTCCGCCTGGTCCCCGAGCCGGAACAGGTGCACGCGCTCCTGGTCGGACAGCCGCAGCACGCGGGCCAGCGACAGCAGCACGGACGCCGAGGGGTGGCCGGCACGCCCCTGCTCCAGGCGGGCGAGGTACTCGACCGAGAGCCCCGCGAGCTGGGCGACCTCCTGCCTCCGCAGGCCGGGCACGCGCCGTCGTCCCCCGGCGACGAGGCCCGCCTCGGCGGGCGAGACCCGGTCACGCCACGCCCGCAGGCTGCTGGCGAGCTCGCTGGAGTTCACGACCATGCGTCCAGTCGTATCACGCGGGCGTGCGGCCGAGGGTAGCCCTGCCAGTACGAGGCTCAGCAGGTTCATTTTGCTCCGGCCGGTACGGGGCGAGATTCGGAGCACCCGGCCGGTGACGAACCACCGACGGACGAACCAACAGATCGGAAACAGCAATGAACAGCATCCGCCCCGCGTCCACCCCCTCCGTGGCGGTCCTCCTGTGAGCGCGGGCATGACCCCGGACGAGCTGCGGGACTTCTACCGGCGGTACGTGGACCTGGCGAACAAGCGCGACTTCGACCGCATGGACGAGTTCGCGCACGACGAGGTCATCATGAACGGCACCCCGGTCGCCCGCGACGACATGGTGGCCGAGTTCCGCCGGCACACCGACGCCGTCCCGGACCTGACCTGGGAGATCAAGGAGCTCCTGGTCGACGGCGGCCACGTCGCCGCCCGGCTCGTCGACACCGGGACGCCCGAGCGGGAGTGGAACGGCCTGGCGCCCACCGGCGCGACCGTCACCTTCGCCGAGACCGCGTTCTACGAGGTCGAGGACGGCCGGTTCAAGCACATGTGGTACCTGATGGACGCCGACGCGCTCCGCACCCAGCTCGCCCCGTAGGCGACGGAGGAAGGACGGTGGATGGCCCGGCCGACGGCCGGGCCATCCCCGTTCCCGGCTCCCCCGGATGTCCGACTTTTCCACTTCACCCCCTCTGTGACACAACGTTTCAGGCGCCTCGGACGTGTGAGATGACATGAGGAACAAAGCGGTGCACCCAGTCATCCTCGGTGGCGACGCCGGTGCCTACAGCCTCGCGCGCGCCTTCCACGAGGGCTACGGGGTCCGGTCGACCGTCGTGTCCATCCGCCCGACGCCGAACGTCACGCACTCCGGCATCATCCGCAACGTCGTCGAACCGCGCCTCGACGAGCCCGACGTCCTGGTCGAGCTGATCCGCCGGATCGCCGCCGCCGGACCGGGCCCGGTCATCGTGCTCACCTGCGTGGACTGGTACGTGCGGGCGCTCGCGGAGCACCGCGAACGCCTGGAGGACGTCGCGGTCGTGCCCTACCCGTCGGTCGAGCTGCTCGACCGGGTGATGGACAAGCAGCGGTTCTCCGAGCTGTGCCAGGAGATCGGGGTGCCGCACCCCCGCACCGAGGTGCGCGACGGCGGCGAGCCGGTCGGCGACCTCGACCTGCGCTACCCGCTGATCGCCAAGCCCGGCGACAACACGGCGTGGCACCAGGTGTCGTTCCACGGCAAGGCGAAGGTGCACCTGGTGCAGAACCGCGAGGAGCTGGCCGCGCTGCTGACGGCGGCCGGGGACGCGGGCTACCGGCGGCCGATGATCATCCAGGAGTACGTGCCCGGCGACGACTCGCAGATGCGGATCATGACCACCTACTCCGACCGCACGGGCGCGGTGCGCATGGCGTGGGGCGGCCGGGTGCTGCTGGAGGAGCACACGCCGGGGACGCTGGGCAACCCCGCCGCGATCCTCACCGGGCCGCTCCCCCAGGTCGAGGCGGACGCCCGCCGGCTGGTGGAGCACCTGGGCTGGACGGGGTTCGCGAACTTCGACGTGAAGGTGGACCCGCGGACCGGCGTCGGGCACTTCTTCGAGCTGAACCCGCGCACGGGGCGGTCCAACTACTACCTGACGGCGAGCGGCCTGAACCCCGCCGCCTACTGGATGGGCGACCACCTGACCGGGTTCTGGCCGCCGGCCGCCGAACCGCTGGAGGTGCTGTACCGGATCGTCCCGGGCTTCCTCCTGGACCGGTACCTGCAGGACAAGTCGGTGCGCGCCGAGGTGCGCCGCGCCCGCGCGGTGCACCCCCTCAAGTACGGCCGGGACCGGTCGCCGCGGCGCGACGCCTGGGTGCGGCTCGCCGAGCTGAACCAGGTGCGCAAGTTCTCGCAGTACCACCCCGCGCCGGAGGCGGGCGAGGCGAACGGGCGGCCCGAGGAGCCCGTCCCGTCCGGGGAGCGCGACGTTGCCTGACGGCGGACCGTTGCCCGACGGCGGCGGACCGGACGCCGGCCCCCCGGGGACGCTGGTCGGCGTGCTCGGCGGGGTCGGGCCGCTCGCGACCGTCCTGTTCATGGAGCGCGTCGTCCGGCTGACCGACGCGGCGCGCGACCAGGACCACGTCGACATGGCGGTGCTGCAGCACGCGACCGTCCCGGACCGGACGGCGTTCGTGCTGGGGCGCTCCGCCGAGGATCCCGGGCCGGTGCTCGCCGCCGACGCGCGGCGGCTCGCCGGGCTCGGGGCCGACCTCCTCGTGCTGCCGTGCAACACGGCGCACGCCTTCGCCGGCGCGGTCGCCGCGGCGACGCCGGCCCCGCTGCTGACCGCCGTGGACGCGGCGGTGTCCGCGGTGTGCGACACCTGGACCGCTCGCTTCAGCGGACCGCGGCCCGAGGTGGTCGGGCTGCTGGCGACGGAGGGGACGATCGCGTCGGGCGTCTACCTGGACGCCTTCAGCGCCCACGGCGTCAAGACCCTCGTGCCGGACGTCGCCGGCCAGGCGGCCGTGACCTCCCTGATCTACGACGGCATCAAGGCGGGCCGCGGCGGCGACCTGACCGCGCTGGCTGGCGTGGTCGCCGACCTGCGGTCGCGCGGCGCCGGCGCGGTCGTGCTCGGGTGCACCGAGCTGTCGGTCGCGGCGGAGGCGACGTCGCCGGACCGCCTGCCCGGCGTCGTGCTCGTGGACGCCCTCGACGAGCTGGCCCGCGCGACGGTGCTCCGGGCGGGACGGCGGCTGCGCCCCGTGGGCTGACGACGGGCCGCCGTGCCGTCGCCCCGTGCCGTCGCCGCCGTGCCGTTCCCGTGCGAGCCTGAAGGCGTTCCAGCGCCCGGCACCGCACGCCCGTGCGCGACCACCCCCGGGGAGGAACGATGTGCGCACAGCCGTCCCCCGAGCACCAGCGCCGAGGTTGGCGCGGCCCGGCCCTGGCGACCGGCGCCGCCCTCGGGGCCCTGGCGCTGGGCCTGGCCGGAGGCGTGCTCGGCGCCCGGCTCGCGGCGGACCCGGACGCGTCCGAGCCGGTGGGTAGCTGCGACGTGGCCGAGGTGGCCCCGCGCGTCCTGCCGACGATCGTCACGATCAGCGCGACGGGCGCGGAGGCCGGCACGGGCAGCGGCGCGATCCTCACCGCGGACGGCGCCGTGGTCACCAACGACCACGTCATCACGCCGGCCGTCCCCGACGGCCGGATCGAGGTGATCCTGGCGGACGGCGAGCGCCTGCCCGCCGAGCTGGTCGGACGCGACCCGCAGACCGACCTCGCCGTCCTGGACGTCGAGCCCGGGCGTGCGCTGCCCGCCATCGAGCTGGCCGGCTCGGACGACGTCGCCATCGGGGAGCCCGTCGTCGCCCTCGGTGCGCCGCTGGGGCTGTCCAGCACGGTGACGGCGGGCATCGTCAGCGCGACCGGCCGCTCGGTGACGGTGCCGACCGGCGAGGGCGGCACCACCGTCCTGACCGGGGCGATCCAGACGGACGCCTCGATCAACCCCGGCAACTCCGGCGGTGCGCTGGTCGACTGCGACGGGCGCCTGGTCGGGGTGAACACCGCGATCTCGACGGTGCCCGACAGCGCGGGGCAGCCGGTGGGCGGCAGCGTCGGGATCGGGTTCGCGGTCCCCGTGGGCACGGTCCGGGCGATCACCGACGAGCTGATCGAGCACGGCCGGGTCGCGCACCCGTCCTTCGGGATGACCGTCTCCGAGCTCCCGGCGTCCGCCGCCGCGCGGTTCGGCGTGCCGCCGGGGCTCGTCGTCACCGCGGTGACCGACGGCGGGGCCGCGCAGGCCGCCGGCCTCCGGGTGGGCGACCTGATCACGAGCCTGGACGGCCAGGACGCGCCGACCGACGCGACGCTGGCGCGGGTCGTCGTGCACGCCGCCGACGGCGACGAGGTGGAGGTGGAGGTCCTGCGGGACGGGCGGTCCCGCCAGGTGACGATGACACTGAGCTGACGTGCCCGGGTCGTGAGCCCGGCACCGATCAGTTTCGCCGGGGAGCACCGTCCACCCGCCCATGAGCGAATTCCTCTCCGACGGTGACGAACTCTTCGCGGCGAGCTGCGTCAACAGCTACGCGGCCACCTACCCCTGGTGGGAGACGCTGCTCGGTGCCCCGCCGTCGTTCAAGGCGACCCCGACCGAGGCGGTGTGGGAGGTGGCGCCCCACCGCTGGATCGTGCTCGAACAGCGCCCGGAGCGCGCGGGGAACGCGACGCACACGCTGTACGTGACCGATCTCGACGCCCGGGTCGCGGCGATCTCCGCCCGCGGCATCGAGCCGAGCGACACCGAGGTCTACGGCGACGTCCGCAAGGTGGTCTACCGCGATCCCGAGGGGAACGAGATCGGGTTCGGCGGCAGCCCGGTGTGAGCCGGGCCGGCCGCCCCTAGTCAGCCCGCGGCGTCGTGGACGCCAGCACCCGGTCGATGAGGTCGTCGATCGCCGCGGTGCCCAGCGGCCTGCCCTCGAACGTGACGAGCACGAGCACCGCTCCCGTCAGGAGCGCCAGGGCGGGTTCGACGTCGCGCTGCGCGACGTGCGACTCGAGCACGGCACGCAGCGCGCTGGTCCCCGTCTCGTACAGCCGCGTGCGCAGCCGGCCGACGACCTCGCTGTCGCCCGCGCGCTCGACGACGCCCGCCAGCAGGCGGTCGAGGTGACCGTGCGTGAGGTCGTCGGCGAAGTCCGCCAGGCCGGCGCTGAGGTCGGCCCGCAGGTCGCCGGTGGCCGCCGGGTGGTCCGCCTCGTCGCAGATCTGCTCGATCGACGCGCTGATCAGGTCGAGCCGGGTGGGCCAGTGCGTGTAGACGGTCGCCTTGGAGTACCCGGCGCGCCGAGCCACCGCGGCGTGCGTGACCGCGTCCCAGCCCTCGTCGAGCAGCAGCGCGCTGGTCGCGGCGACGACGTCGCGCCGCGTGCGGGCGATGCGCGGGTCCACTGCGGTCTCGCTCGTCATGGCGCGATCCTACGAGTACTGGACTGCGTTGACACTGTTGAACACATCGTTCAATACTGACATGCATGACCAACAACGACCCCTCGGCCGCGGGGACCCCCGCACAGATCGAGGTCTTCCAGCTCCCCACGGGCTCCTACGAGACCCCGGCCGCCCTGGCCTTCCGGGGCGGCAGCTTCCGCGACCGCCGGCAGTTCGCCGCCACCGCCGCGCTGGTGCGGCACCCGAAGGGCGACGTCCTGATCGACGCCGGGTTCGGCGCGCACGCCGAGGAGCACATCCGCACGCTGCCCGCGTTCCGGCGCTCGCCGCACCGGCTCGGCGCGACGGCGAGCGAGCAGCTCGACGCCGCGGGCTACGACCGCGGCAGGCTGCTCGGCGTGCTCCTGACCCACTCGCACTGGGACCACGTCAGCGGCCTGGACTCCCTCGACGCGCCGGTCCTCGTGACCGCCGAGGAGCTGCGGTACGCGGCCGGCAGCCGGGGCGACCGGGTGTTCAGCCACGTCGTCGCAGGCCACGACGTGCGGCCGTACACCTTCGACGGCCCGCCCCACCTGGGCTTCCCGGCCAGCCACGACCTGCACGGGGACGGCTCCGTCGTGATCGTGCCGGCGCCCGGCCACACCACGGGCTCGGTCATGGTCCTCGTCACCGAACGACCGGACCGGCGGTTCGCCTTCGTCGGCGACCTCGCCTGGCAGCTCGACGGGATCGAGCGCGGCGCGCAACGCCCCCTCCTGATGCGGCTGCTCGCCGACAGCGACCCGGCGCGCGTCCGGCAAGACCTGGCCCGGGTGGCCGCGCTCCCGCCCGACGTGCGGATCGTGCCCGCGCACGACGCGCGGGCCTACGCGGACATCCCGCTGCTGGGCGCGTAGGCGCGACGGTTTTTGCATCTCGGACCGATCGGACGTACGGTGGAGTTACTAGTCAGTCTACCTAGACATGTACGAGAGGTATACCCATGAAGCTCCGGACCTCCACGCGCCGCCTCGGCGCAGTCGTCGGTGTCGCCGTCAGCGCGGCGCTCGCCCTCGGCGTCGGCGTCAGCACGGCCCAGGCCGACAGCAGCCACCGACCCGACCGCGACACGACCAAGCCCACCGTCGTCCTCGTGCACGGCGCCTTCGCCGACGCGAGCGGCTTCGGCGGCGTGATCGACCGGCTGCAGCGCGACGGCTACCCGGTGCTCGCGGTCGGCAACCCGCTGCGCGGCCTCGCGTCGGACGCCGCCTACGTGCGCAGCGTCGTCGACTCCATCGACGGCGACGTCGTGCTGGTCGGCCACTCCTACGGCGGCGGCGTCATCACCAACGCCGCCAGCGGCGCCGACAACGTCGACGCCCTGGTGTACATCGCGGCCTTCGCCCCCGACAAGGGCGAGACCGTCGGCCAGTTCAACGACCCGACGCAGTACCCCGGTAGCGAGCTCGAGCCCGAGTCTCTGGTGCTGCGGCCGTACCCGGGCGGCGTCGACGCCACCATCGACCCCGCGGACTTCCGCCAGATCTTCGCCCAGGACCTCTCCTCGCAGCAGGCCCGCCTCATGGCCGCGACCCAGCGCCCGGCCAATGTCGCCGTCCTGGAGGAGGAGTCCACGGTCGAGCCGGCCTGGAAGACGATCCCGAGCTGGTACCAGGTCTCGGCCCAGGACCACGCCCTGTCCCCCGTGGCTCAGCGCTTCTTCGCCGAGCGCATGAACGCACACACCACCACGATCGACGCCTCGCACGCCGGGTACGTCTCGCACCCCGCCGAGACGGCGAAGGTCATCGAGAACGCCGCTCGCGCGACGAACTGACGTCACCCCGCCGGGCGCTCAGGTCACCGACCTGCC
>NZ_JBHWZO010000235.1:0-9874 GCF_042728455.1 Promicromonospora sp. NPDC060204 | reverse complement strand
CGACTACGGGGGGCCGGTTCTTGTGTTTATCCCCCCCGGCCCGGGCCCCCCGGCGCCGGCCCCGGGCGGCCCGCCCGCGGTCCGCGACGCACCGGGGCCGCCGCCAGCGCGGTCCCGGTGGTCGCCGTCTCGGTGGTCACCCGTCAGTCCCCGGTCTGGGGGGTGAACGGGGTCAGGGTGGCACCGGCCTCGAACTCCTCGTCGAACACGTCCTGCATCCCGGACAGGTACTGCTCGGCGGTGCTGTCACCGGTCACGACCTTGTCGAACTCGGTGATCAGGTAGGAGTCGGTCTTGGGCGGGAAGAACGTCCAGGTCGCGTAGCCCACGTTGGTCGACTCGGGGATCTGGCTGTAGAGCTGGACCGTGCGCTCGTCGACCTCCTCGGGGAACTGGTCGGCGCTCACGGCCAGCGGCGGCGGGTTCTCACCCGTGGCCGCGGTGTAGGACAGCGCCCGGTCGACGTCGCCGGCCACGTGGTCGATGAACGACGCCGCGGCGTCGGGGTCGGCCGAGTCGGCGCTGACGGACAGCGCGGTGCCGATCGCCAGGGGGAACACGCCGGGCTCGACCGCGTCGCTCAGCGACGGCAGGGGCGCCCAGCCCCACACCGACGGGTCCTCGAAGACCTCGGAGAGGGAGTTGAACGACCAGGTGCCGCTCAGGTACATGGCCGTGGTCCCGTTGGCCAGGCCGGTCACGTTCGCGGTGTCGTCGGTGGTGAAGTAGGACTCCGCGCCGCCGGCCAGCCAGCCCTTGTCGATCCAGCCCTGGATCAGCTCGATCGCGGAGACGAACTCCGGGTCGGTGAACTTGGCCTCGCCGGTCAGCACGTCGTGGATCTTCTCGGGCCCGACCGCCGCGTTGAGGACGGCCGTGACGAGCCACTCGCTCATGCCCTGGTAGCCGGAGTTGCCGCCGCCGAGCGGCACCATGCCGGCCTCGTCCGCCTCCTTGGCGATCTTCTCGAACTCCGCCAGCGTGGTCGGCGGGGTCCAGCCGTGCTCCTCGAAGACCTCGGTGTTGTAGTACAGGACCATCGACCCGTAGCTGGCCGGGACCGACGAGACCTTGTCGTCGACGGTGCTGAGCTCGTAGGCCCAGGGCAGGAACGTGTCCTTCCAGCCGTACTCGTCGGCGTACTCGTCCAGCGCGATCGTCCGGTCCGCGCGGGCGAAGTCGGAGGCCGACGACGGGCCGTCCGAGTACACGATGTCGGGGGCCTGGCCGGCCGAGACCGCGGTGTCGGTGAGCTGGCCGATGGTGGTCAGCTCCTTGACCTCCATGTCGACCTGCACGTCGCTCTCCGCGTTGAACGAGTCGACGAAGATCTCCTGGAACGCCTCCTCGGTGGTCGGCGCGTAGAACGCGCCCCAGTAGGTGACCTCGCCGTTGCTGCCGCTGCTGCCGCCGCCGCTCACGCAGCCGGCCAGGGCGACCGACAGCGCGGCGGCGAAGCCGACAGGGGCCAGTACGTGCTTGGTGATTCTCAAGGTTCTCGTGTCTCTCTCGCGAGGGTGGATGGTGCCTGGCGGATAGAGCAGGTGGAACGAACTGCGGGGGTGCGGTCAGGTCGAGTCGCGCACGATGAGACGGTTGGACAGGCCCACGGCGCGGGTCACCTCGGTGACCTCGCCGTCGAGCCGCTCCAGGAGCAGGCGCGCGCACGCGCGCCCGATCTCGCGGGCTGGGTTCTCGATGGTCGTCAGCGGCGGGCTGACCAGGGACGCCGCGTCGATGTCGTCGTAACCGGTCAGCGCCACGTCCTCGGGCACGCGCAGGCCGCGGACCCTGGTCGCGTCGAGCACGCCGATGGCGATCAGGTCGTTGGCCGCGACGATGGCGTCGGGCTTGTCGTCCCGGTCCAGCAGCGCGGCGGCGCCGTCGCGACCGCCCTGGCGCGTGTACCGCGTGAACACCACGTCGTCGTCGCGCAGCGGCAGGCCCGCCGCGCGCAGGGCGGACTGGTACCCCTCCAGGCGCTGCTGGGTGGGGATCACCGACTCCTCGCCGCCGAGGAAGGCGATACGCCGCCGTCCGCGCGCGATGAGGTGCGCCGTGACGTCGCGGGCGCCGCGGACGTCGTCGCTGTGCACGTAGTCGCCGCCGCCGGGCGGCTCCTCGCCGAGGGTGACGAACGGGATCCCGGCGTCGTGCAGCTCCGCGAGGCCCGCCGCGGGGATGCCGAACGGCGCGGCGACCATCGCGTCGACGCGGCGCGACAGGAGGCGGTGGATGGCGCTCGTCGACCGGTCCATGCCGCTGGCGTCGGTGACGGTCAGCAGGATGTCGCGGGGCACGAGCACGTCCTGCATGCCGGCGGCCACCAGCGGGTAGAAGGGGTTCTCCAGCGTCGGGACGATCAGGGCGATCGTGCCGGTGCGACCGCCGCGGAGCTGCGACGCGCCGGGGTGGGCGCGGTACCCGAGGTGCGTGATCGCTGCCTCCACCCGGGCCCGGGTCGCGGCCGAGACGGGCCGGTTGCCGGAGACGACCTGAGAGACCGTCGACATGCTCACGCCCGCGACCTCGGCCACCTCGCGTATTCCGACCATCACCCGCTCCTCGTCGACCCGTCGTTCGCCTCAGCATGCGCAAAAGGTTTTGGAGTAGCATCCTGCAAAGTCACCCTGTGATGCAAGACACAAGCGCAAATAGGTGCGCAAACACCTCGGCGCCACGCATGCTCAGCCTGCTTGCTGCATGCAAAACGTTGCGTTCTGCGGCAACGAAGCCGGAGAAATGACAGCGGAAGACCGGAGGAGCATGAACAACGACCGTGCGCGCGGAGCGCTGCTCGGCCTGGCGATCGGCGACGCCATGGGCGCACCGACCGAGGGCATGACCCTTCCCGCGATCCGCGAGAAGTGGGGCCGGGTGCGCGGCTTCGTCGACCCCGACGCCGCCGGGACCGACGACACCGAGTACGCCGTCCTGTGCGCCCGTGGCGTGCTGCGGGCCGGCGCGGACCTGACGTCCGAGGTGGTCGCCGACACGTGGCTGGAGGCGCTGGAGGCGCAGCGCACCGGGTTCAACCGCGCGGGCTTCAGCGAGATGATCGCGATCGCCAACCTCCACGCGGGCATGGCACCGCCCGCCAGCGGGCAGCGCAACGCCGAGACGTGGAGCGACGGCGCGGCCATGCGGGTCGCCCCGATCGGCGTCTACGCCGCCGGCGACCCCGCGCTCGCGATCCGGATGGCCCGCGCCGACGCGCAGGTCAGCCACTCGCGCGACGGCATCTGGTGCGCTCAGGCGATCGCCGCCGGGGTGGCCGTCGCCATGGTCGAGGACGACGTCGACCCCGTGCTGGACGCCATGCTCGCCGCGATGCCCGCCGACTCCTGGTCGGCCCGCACGGCCCGCCGCGCGCTCGACATCGCGGCCCGCGCCGGCTCCCCGGAGGAGGCCGAGGAGGCCCTCTTCGAGACGATCCCCCTGCGGCACTACATGTGGGCCGACGTCGCCCCCGAGGCCGTGGCGCTGACCATCGGCCTGCTGCGGGCCAACGACGGCGCGACGAGCGTCATCGAGTCGGGTGTCAACATCGGCCGCGACTCCGACACGATCGCGGCGATGGCCGGCGCGGTCGCCGGCGCCCTGCACGGGCAGAGCGCGTTCGACCCGGCGCACGTGGCCCAGGTGCGGTCCGTGACGGGCCAGTGCATCGCCGCGACGGCCGGCACCGACCTGGTGGACCTGGCCGACGCGCTGGCCGGGCGTGCGGCCGCGGACAAGGAGGACCGAGCATGACCCACCGTCTCGACCGCGCCGTCGGCGCCGTGCACGGGCTGGCGCTGGGCGACGCCCTCGGGGCGCCGGCCGGCGAGCACCGGACCGTCCGCGACCCGTGGGTGCGGCAGATGCTCCGCAAGGGGGCGCTGGAGCTGGACGAGTCCCGGGTGCTGCGCCCGGTGGTGCCGTTCGTCCTGACCGCCGTGGACTCGCCGTCGCTCGTGGCGACGGACGACACCGAGACGTTCGCGGTGGCCGCCCGGGTACTGCTGGAGGCCCCGGGGTGGGACCAGGACGGCCTGTTCGACACCTGGCGCGCCCTGCTCGACACCCCCGACACGTGGACCGGCGCCGCGCAGCGCTCGGCGCTGCTCAACGCGGCGGCCGGGCTGCGCCCGCCCCACACCGGGGCCGACAACCCGGCGTTCTACGACGACACGGCGCTGCCGGGGGCGCTGGCCGTGGCGATCGCCACCGCCGACCCGGCGTCGGCGGCCGGGCTGGCGCGCACCTACGCGACGATCACCCACGACGCCGTCGGGGTCCACGCGGCCGCGGCGTTCGCCCGCCTCCTGGGCCACCTGCTCCAGGGTGCGGCGATCGGGGACGCCCTGGGCGCCGTCGACGAGGACCTCGCGGCCGACGACTGGCTCGCCGACGGCGTGCGCGACGCGCTGCGGATCGCGGCCGAGGCGCGCTCGCCCTTCGCGGCGGTCCCGCCGCTCGTGGCCCGGTTCGCCCCGCGCACCTACAGCCACCCCGGCACGGTCGCCGAGACCCTGCCGCTCGCCGTGGCGATCCTCGTGCTCGCCGACGGCGACCACGAGACGGCGCTGCCCCTGGCGCTGTCGGTCACCCGGCACCAGGACAGCCTGCCCGCGCTGGTCGGCGCGCTGTGCGGCGCCGCGGGCAGCGCGCCGGAGGCGGCGGACCTGGACGTGCTGCACGGCGTCACGGTCCCGGCCGTCGCCGGGCGGTCGCTCGCCGCGCTCGCGACGGCGCTCGACGAGCGGCAGGCCTGACGCCGGCCCTCGCGCCCGCCCCACCGTGGGCAGGGGGCCGGCGATATCCTGGCCCCCTGCCCCGCGGAGGAAGGCTGAGATGACCACGACCGACCAGCAGTTCACCGATCCGGCGCTCGACCTGCGGTTCACCGACGCCCAGTGGCAGAAGCTCGTCGCCCACGCCACGCCGCGTGACGTCGAGCGCGGCGACTACGTCTTCCGGTCGGGCGAGCGCGACTACCCGATGGTCCTGGTCGAGTCCGGCGAGATCGAGGTGGTGCGCGACGCGCTGCGCTGGGTCGGCGAGGAGGTCGTCGCCACCATGGGGCCGCGGTCGTTCGTCGGCGAGCTGGGGCTGCTCAACGGCCAGAGCGCGTTCCTCTCGGCGCGGGCGACCGGGCCGGGCCGCGTCTGGTTCCTCGCCCGCCCGGACCTGCGCCGCCTCCTGGCGCAGGAGGACGAGCTCGGCGACGCCGTGCTGCACGCCCTGTGGGCCCGGCGGGAGCTGCTGCGGCGCGGCCCGGCGGCGCTGACCCTCAAGTTCGTGGGGCTGGAGGCCTCGGGGGAGTACCTCGCGCTGCGCCGGTTCGCCGAACGCCTCGACCTGGTGCACACCGCCGTCCCCCTCGACCCGGACAGCGCTCTGACGCACCCCCTGCACAACGAGTACGCCGTCGACGACCTGCCCATCGCCTTCGTCCAGGGCGAGCCGATCCTGCGGGCGACGCCCGGGATCATCGCCGAGCAGCTCGGGCTGAGCTACGAGGCCACCGACGAGGACGCCGTGGACCTCGTCGTGATCGGCGGCGGCCCGGCCGGCCTCGCGGCGTCGATCTATGCCGCGTCGGAGGGGCTGAGCACGCTGCTGCTGGAGGCGATCGCCCCCGGCGGGCAGGCGGCGTCGACGTCCCGCATCGAGAACTTCCTCGGCTTCCCCTTCGGGGTCAGCGGGGGTGCCCTCATCGGGCAGGCGACGCTCCAGGCCATCAAGTTCGGGGTGCGGGTCTGCGCCCCGTGCGAGACGGCGGCGCTCGCCCCGGCCGGCGACGAGCTCGCGGTGACGCTCACCGACGGCCGGGTCATCCGCGCCCGCGCCGCGATCGTCGCGTCGGGGGCGGCCTACCGCAGGCTCCGCCTGGAGCGCTGGGCGGACTTCGAGGGGGCCGGCATCCACTACGCGGCCACCCCGCTGGAGCTCAAGCAGGTCACGGAGTCGCCTGTGGTCGTCGTGGGCGGGGCCAACTCCGCGGGCCAGGCCGCCCTGTACCTCGCCGCAAACGGGTGCCCGGTGCACCTGGTCGTCCGGGGCAGCGACCTGGGCGCGCGGATGTCCTCCTACCTGGTCGACCGGCTCGTCGAGGACCCGCGCATCCAGGTGCACCGCGAGTCGAACATCGTGGGCCTGGACGGCAACGGGCACCTGGAGTCCGTCGCGATCGACACCGCCGGCCAGGTCGCGGCGCGGGGCCTGTTCTGCTTCATCGGCGCCGAGCCCGCGACGTCCTGGCTCCCGGCGCTCGACCGGGACCCGGCAGGGTTCATCCGCACCGGGGCCGACGTCTCGGCGGAGGCGCTGGCGCAGTGGCAGCCGCTCGGGCGCGGCCCGCTCCCGTTCGAGACCTCCGTGCCACGCGTCTTCGCGGTCGGCGACGTACGCCGGGGCTCGATGAAGCGCGTGGCCGCCGCCGTCGGCGAGGGGTCCAGCGCCGTCGCGTCGGTGCACCAGGTGCTCGGGGTGCCCGTCGCCTGACCCCGCCGGTGGGGCGCGTCGCCGGCCCGGTCCGTGACATGTGTCATGCCCGTAGCCTGGGCGGATGAGCATCCAGCCCGACTACGCGGCCGCGTCGGCGGGTGCCGCGTCGGCGGCGTCCGCGGCCGCCGAGGCCCGCAGTGCGGTGCGGCTCACCCGGAACATCACCGCGACGTGGTGGTACATGGCCGTCGCGATCGTGGTCTTCGAGCTCATGCTCGTGGTCGTCTCGGTGGAGACCCTCGTCCGGAGCGGCGTCGGTACCGCCGAGGTCGCGGCCGTCGGAGTCGGCGGGCTGCTGTGGTGGCTGGCCACGCTCGTACCCCTGGCCGACTACCGCCGCCGGACGGACGCCGCGCCGCTGCTGGTCTGGCGCCGGCACGGCCCGGCGCTGCTCATCGGCCTGGCCTACGGGCTCGCCGCCGGCCTCGTCACCGACCTGTGGGTGCTGGGCGCCCTGCCCGTGATCCAGGCGGCGATGCTGCTGAACTGGCCGCCGGGCGTGCGGTTCCGCGTGGTGCTGGCGGCGACCGCCCTGCTCGTGGCGCTGTCCCTGATCGACTCCGCCGTCGTCCTGGAGGAGACCGGTGGCGCGGGCTGGGCACAGCTGGTCTTCCTGGCCGCCACGCTGCCGGCCGTCACCGTCTCGTCGCTGTGGTGGTGGGACGTGCTGGTCGCGCTCGACCGCGCCCGCGCCTCGGAGGCGCGGCTCGCCGCGACGCAGGAGCGCCTGCGGGTCGCCACGGACGTGCACGACCTCCAGGGGCACCACCTCCAGGTGATCGCGCTCCAGCTCGAGCTCTCCGAGCGGCTCATGCCGCACGACCCGGAGGCAGGCCTGGAGCAGCTACGAGCCGCGCGGGTCAGCGTGGACGCCGCCCGGCAGGGCACGCGCGACCTGGCCACCCGCTTCCGCTCCGTCCCGCTGCCCGACGAGCTCGCCAACGCCGTCGACCTGCTGCGCGCCGCGGGCACGGACGCCGCGGCGACGGTGGACCCGGACGCGGCGTCGGCCCCGGCGTCCGCCCTGGGCCCGGTGATCCGGGAGACGACGACGAACGTGCTGCGCCACGGCGGCGGGCGCCGGGCCCACCTCAGCCTGACGCGGGCGGACGGGGTGTGGCGCTACGAGATCTCGAACGACGTCGCGGCCACCGCCACCGCCGTCGCCGGGGACGGCGGCGGCGCGGGGCTGGACGGGATCGCGCGCCGGGCGGCGGAGGCGGGCGGCCGGCTCGACGTGCGGCGCTGGGACGAGACCTTCACGGTCGTCGTCACGGTTCCGGCGGACACCGAGTCCGACGCAGTCCCTGCTCCCGCCGACGACGCCGGCTGATCCGTCAGGGGCGGACGCCCGGCTCCACGCCGGCGGTGATCGTCTCGACGACCTCCCGGACGGCCGAGGCGTCGGGGAGCGCGCCGACCTCGCCGGCGAACAGCAGGTGGCCGGTGCCGATCAGGGTGAGCGCGAGCGTGGCGACGTCGGTCTCCGCCGTGATCCGCCCGCTGCGCTGCTCGGCCTCCAGGTAGGCCCTGAGGAAGGTGCCCGCCTCGGTGAGGAGAGGGATGCCGGGCGTGCCGGTCGCCCGCAGCCTGGCGCGGAGGTCGTCGCGGGCGATCACGACGCTCACCAGCCGGAGGTTCACCGGCGTGAAGATGCGGGTGAGCGCCTCGGACACGCCGTCGGCGAGCGTGGCCGGCCGGGCGTCCGGGCCGGCGTCGTCGGTCAGCGCGGCGAGGTCGGCCTCGACCTGGGCGATGCGGTTGCGGACCAGCTCGGCCAGGACGTCGTCGAAGTCCGCGAAGTGGCGGTAGAGCACGCCCTTGGCGACCCCGGCCTCGTCCGTCACGGAGCGGCTGGTCAGCCCGCCCGCGCCGTCGCGCACCAGGACCCGCTCCACGGCGGCGAAGAGCTGCGCGCGTGCGTCGGGGAGGGCGACACCTGTCGGCATGGTCCTCCTCCGGGCGGCTGGCGCAGGGCGTTCGACCACGGGGGTGTGGGCGCCTGGTCACTGTATCGCCGGCGGCGCCCGCCGACCTAGCTGCCGCCCAGTCGTTCGAGGTAGCCGGACACCGACCGGTCGTCCCAGTCGCCTCCCGCGAGGGCGACGTAACCGTCGGGGCGCACCAGCACCAGGCCGTCGCCCTCGACGCCGTAGAGGTCGTGCGCCTCGCCGGCGGCGAGGATCCGGTGCACGCGGACCTCGCCGTACGCGCCGTCGTCCACGGGGGGCACCGGCCGGGAGCCGAACACCAGCAGCGTGAGGTGCGTGCCGCGGAACAGGTCGAAGAGCCGCACGCTCTCCCCGGTCGCCGGGTCGACGACCCGGGCGTCCGGGGCGCGGTCGCCGGCGCGGACGCCCAGCGCCTCGTCCAGGTCGCGGGCCAGGCTGCCGCCCCGGTAGGTGACACCGAGCTGGCTGACGTCGCTGAACGGGTCCCGGCCCTGGAACGTGCCGACCATGCGCTCCGAGACGCGCGCGGTGTCGGAACCGGTCCAGTACCTGCCCCGGGCGGTGGTCGAGGCCAGCACGTGCTCGGCGACCGGCAGGCGCTCCTCCTCGTACGTGTCCAGCAGCGCCTCGGGTGCGCCGCGCAGCACGCGCGCGAGCTTCCAGCCCAGGTTGTACGCGTCCTGCACGCCCGTGTTCATCCCCTGGCCGCCGGCCGGGGTGTGCACGTGGGCGGCGTCGCCCGCCAGGAGGACGCGACCGGTCCGGTAGCGGTCCACCATCCGGATGTTGACCTGGTACACCGAGAGGTAGACGGGGTCGCGGAACCGCACCCCGGGCAGCCCGACCCGCTGCGCGAAGATCTCGGCGAAGGTCTCCACCGACACCGCGGACGCCCCCGCGCCCTCGTCGGCCGGCAGCGGCGCCGTGAAGAACCACGTGCCGCTCCGCGGCATCGGCGACAGCGTGAGCATCCCGCCAGGTCCCTGGGCCCACATGTGCGCCACCGAGTCGTCCAGCCCGTCGACGCCGAGGTTCCCGAACAGCATCCGCTGCCGGTCCCACGTCTCGCCCAGGAAGCTGATCCCCGCCTGCTTGCGCACGGTGCTGCCGCCGCCGTCGCAGCCGACCAGGTAGCGCGCCCGGATCTGCTCCCGGCGCCCGCCGACCAGCACGGACGCCGTCACGCCGTCGTCGTCCTGAACGAGCCCGACGAGCTCGGTGCCGAGCTCCACCCGCGTGCCGAGCGAGGCGAGCCGCTCGCGCAGCGCCGCCTCGGTGTGCTGCTGGCCCACCATCAGGCTGCCGGGGTAGGGCGCGCCCGGAACCGGGGGAGCGTCGTACAGCACCGCCTCGCGCACCACGTTCCCGGCGGCGTCGTAAAAGCGGGTGGGGGCCGGCGCCTCGGCGTGCTCGGCCAGGCGGCCGAGCAC
>NZ_JBHWZO010000234.1:0-9989 GCF_042728455.1 Promicromonospora sp. NPDC060204 | reverse complement strand
GCACAGGCCTGTGCCGACCTCGATGCCAACTGCCGACTTTGTGCGGCAAACTGCCGACGTCGCAGCGGACTGCCGACTTTGTGCGGCAAACTGCCGACGCCGGCGCGGACTGCCGAGTTCGCGAGGCAAACTGCCGTCGTCGGCGGCGAGTACTGCTTACCGCAGCGCCGCCGAGACGATCTCCAGGGCCTCGGTCCGGCTGATCCCCAGGGCGCGGGTCGTCTCCGCGTACTGCGCCGCGGCGTCCTGGGCCAGGGCGAGGCGCTGGTTGCCGGCTGCGCTGACGAACGTCCCGGCGCGGCCGCGGGTCTCGACGAGCCCGGCCGCCTCCAGCTCGCGGTACGCGCGGGCAACGGTGTTCACGGCGATCCCGAGGTCGGCGGCCAAGGCCCGCACGGTCGGGAGCCGCGCGCCGACGGGCAGGGTCCGGTCCGCCATCTGCTGCGCGAGCGTGGTGCGCACCTGCTCGTACGGCGGGACGGAGGACTCGGCGTCGATGCTGATCACGCTCGCCACAGTACAAGCGCGACCCCCGCCGGACAGGCCGGAACACGCCCCACGCGACGCGACCACGCCCGTCACACCACGCCCGCCGACCACGCCCGTCACACCACGCAGAGCTCGTTCCCCTCCGGGTCGCGCACCGTGACGTGGTCCAGGCCCGCCGGCCCGGGGGCCTCCCACGCGATCGTGCCGCCTGCCGCGACCAGCTCGGCGACCTTGGCGCGGATGCGTTCCTCGCGCACCTGCGGCGGGAGCTCCCGTCCGCCCGAGACCTGCAGGTCCACGTGCACGCGGTTCTTGACCGTCTTGGGCTCGGGCACCCGGAGGAACGACACGGACGGCAGCCGGCCCTCGGGGTCGGCGAGGTAGGCGACGTCGTGCCACTCCTCCTCGGGCACGCCCTGCGCGGCCAGCCAGTCCTCCCAGGAGCCCCACCCCGCGGGCGGCGGCCGCTCGGCGTAGCCGAGCGCGAGCATCCAGAACGGGGCGACGGCGCGGACGTCGGTGCAGTCGATGGTGAGGGACCAGGCAGTGGTCATACCCGCACGCTAAGGGGTCGCCACGTCCGCCGCACGGTGGTAGACATGACGGACATATACGGAACTTGGGGCGAGGGGGAACCGTGGCTGAGACGTACGAGATCAAGGGTGAGGGCGGCGTTGTGCTGGAGGTGCTCGGGCCCGACGACGAGCCGCAGGGCGAGGTGACAGAACCCTGGACGCCCCCGGAACCCACCGAGACGCCGGAGGCGCCGGAGATTCCAGAACCCACCACGACCCCCGAACCGCCCGAGCCAGCCGTCGAGCCCACCGCCACGGTGAGCATCGCGACCCGCGCGTCCTGGGGCGCCCGCTACCCCGACGGGGACCTGACGTTGACCGGCCCCGCCGTCGAGGTGTGGGTGCACCACTCGGTCACGGCGCAGCTCTCGCCCGGCGCGAGCGTGGCCGCCGAGGCCGAGCAGATGCGCGCGCTGGAGAGTGTGGGCCAGACCCGGTTCGGTACGGGCATCTCGTACAACGTGGTGATCTTCCCCTCCGGCCGGGCCTACCAGGGCGTGAGCTGGAACCGCCGCGGCACCCACACCGGCGGCCGCAACAGCACCTCCCGGTCCATCTGCTTCGCCGGCAACTACGAGACCAACAACCCCACCGCCGCCCAGATCTCCACGGCCGCGGCCATCTACGGCGCCGGCAAGGGCCGCTGGTGGACCCAGGGCGCGCCGCTCGGCGGCCACCGCGACGTCTCGCAGACCGCCTGCCCCGGCCGCAACCTGTACGCGCGCCTCGACGACATCCGCGCCGGCGAGGGCTCCACCCCGCCCAGCCCGGGGGAGCCCGGCGGCCTGACCGTCGACGGCTTCTGGGGCTCGTCCACCACCCGCCGCCTCCAGCAGGAGCTCGGCACCCCGGTCGACGGCGTGGTCTCGTCCCAGAGCGTCGCCTGGCGCGACGTCAACCCGGGCCTGACCACCGGCTGGCGCTGGGTCACCGACGCCCAGGGCTCCCGCGTGATCGCCGCCCTGCAGCGCAAGATCGGCATGCCCGCCGACCAGCGCGACGGCAAGATCGGCCCGCAGACCATCCGCGCCCTCCAGCGCTACCTCGGCACCCCGGTCGACGGCGTCATCTCGCGCGACTCCCGCGCCGTCATGGCCCTGCAGCGCCGCCTCAACCAGGGCCGCGTCTGACGACGGCTGCGTCGTACGACGGCCGGGTCGTCCGGGTTCGCATCGGCCGGGCCCGTCCGACGACGGCGGGCCGGGCCCGACCCCAGGTCACCGACCCCGGGCCGCGATCACGGCTAGTCTCGCGTCCATGACCGACGCCGCCCAGCGCCCCGCACCCGACCAGCCCGCCGGCCGCCCCGCGCCCGGCCCGATCCCGCTCGGCACCGCACCCCGGCCCACCTTCGGCATCGATCTGGAGGCGCGGATCCGAGCGACGTTGACGGAGGAGCTCGGCGGCCAGGCGCTGAGGCTGGACCACGCGCCGATCACGGCGGAGCTCGACGGCGCCGACATCACGTCGGCCGTCATCGATCTGTCGGGCGTCGCCGTCTCGCTGCCGCAGGCCGCGCAGGCCGGTCACCCGCATCACGCCGCGCACCCGGGCCACCACACCGGCCCGCAGATCGCGCGCGAGCGCGCCGGCTGGCACCCCGAGGTGATCGCCAGCGAGCGCGGCACGCTCCATCACCTGCGGATCGACGCCCACCGGCTCGTCGCGGTGGACCTGCCCGTGGACATCACCGCCGAGCTCACGAACCTGCGGTTCGACTGGGTCGAGGGTTCCGACGGCCGCGTGGGCATCCAGCCCGTCGAGCCCAGCGCCGACCACCCGGTCTCCGGCCACGCCCGGGTCGCCGTCGACAAGGCGGGCCTGGTCGCGACGGCGCGCGGGGTGCTCACCGTCGTGCTGCTGCAGCAGGGCATCACGCTGACGGGGCTGGACCTCGACGTGGTCTCGCAGGGCCCGCGGGCCGCGACTCTGCGGGTCGACGCCGCGATCAGGAAGGGCGTGTTCCTCTCGGCGCGGGTGCAGGCCACGGCGTCGGTCAGCATCGACGAGAACATGGTGCTCGCCGTGCGCGACGTGCAGCTCGGCAGCGGCAACCCGCTCGTCGCCGCGCTGCTCGGGACGATCCGCGGCAAGGTCGAGGCCGCCACGAGCCGGGACATCGACCTGGCCGAGAAGCTGCCGGACGGCGTCCGCCTGGCCGACGTCCGCCTGGACGTGGGCCGCGAGATCGTGGCCAGCGCCCGCCTCTCCTGAGCCGGAGGGGCGCGGCCCGAGACCGTCGCCCCGTCCCGGCCGGGGTACGTTGGGCGCATGTCCGTCAGCGCTCAGACCGGCCCGTCCACCAGGGCGGGAGCAGGCACCGGAACCGCCCGCACCGCGACGACCGGTCAGCGCGGCGGGTACGCCAAGGGCCGCGCGACGCAGCAGGAGATCATCCGCGCGGCGATCCTCGTGTTCGCCGACGTCGGCTTCCACGGCGCCTCCCTGCGGGACATCGCGGCCCGGGTGGGCATCTCCCACCCGGGCCTGCTGCACCACTTCCCCAACAAGGCCGCCCTGCTGGAGGCCGTGCTGGAGTACCGCGACGCCGTGGACGAGCAGTCCTTCCAGGAGGACATGGAGCGCGGCTCCGAGTACTTCGAGGCCCTGCTGAACCTCGTGGAGCGCAACCGGCTGCGCCGCCCGCTCGTCGAGCTGTTCGCCGGGCTGTCCACCGAGGCGACGTCGCCCGACCACCCGGCGCACGAGTACTTCCGGCGCCGGTACGCGCGCGTGCTGGGCGAGCAGTCCGAGCTCCTCCGGGAGCGGGCCGCGCGGGGCGGCCTCGCTCCCGGGGTGGACCCGGACCAGGCGGCGCGCACCGTGGTGGCGCTCATGGACGGCCTGCAGATCCAGTGGCTGTTCTCCCTGGAGCGGCCGGGCGCCGAGCGGGTCGACATGGCTGCCGACCTGCGCGGCTACCTGAACCTCATCCTGCGCTGACCGTTCAGCCGTTCGCCTCCGCCAGGAGCGCCGTCAGGCCGTCGCGGTCGAACCCGCCCATGCCGAAGTCGGCCACGACGGTCAGCGGCATGTCGCCGATCATGCCGAGCATGTCCTCGGCGACGGCGCCGCCGTGCACGAGCGCCTGGATGCGCGGCCCGACGACGGGGTGCGCCATCGCCTCGGCCACCGTGGAGAGCGGCTCCAGCGGCAGGCGCACGTCCTCGCCCTCGACGACGACGGTCGCCGAGCCGCGCAGGTCGCGTGACGAGGCGCCGACCGAGATCACGAACTCGCCGCCCTCGACCACCCAGCGGCGCAGCACGGGGTGCCAGTAGGCCAGGTCGCGGCCCACGAGGTCGAGCGTGACCTCGCGCGACTCGCCCGGCTCCAGGTCGACCTTGGCGAACGCCTTGAGCTCCCGCTCCGGTCGCTGCGCCTGGGACTCGGGGTCGCCGACGTACACCTGCACGACCTCGGCGCCCGACCGCTCGCCGGTGTTGGTGACGGTCACGGTCACGCGCACCACGGCGTCGTCGGCCGTGGTGTCGTCCGCCCCGGACGCCGGGCGCAGCACCTCGGCGGCCACGCCGTCGTAGGCGAACGTGGTGTACGACAGGCCGTGGCCGAACGGGTAGGCGACGTCCGCCTGCCGCGCGTCGTACCAGCGGTAGCCCACCAGCAGGCCCTCGCCGTATCGGACGTGGCCCAGCTCGCCGGGGAAGTTGCCGTAGGACGGGTTGTCCTGAAGCCGCAGCGGGATCGTCTCGGCCAGGCGGCCGGCCGGGTTCACCGCCCCGAGCAGCACGTCGACGACGGCGGAGCCGCCGGCCTGGCCGCCCAGCCAGCCCTCGACCACGGCCGGGGCGAGGTGCCGCCACGCCGCGACGGAGACGGCCGAGCCGTTCGCCAGCACGACGACGACGCGCGGGTTGACCGCCGCAACGGCCTCCAGCAGCGCGACCTGCTCGGCGGGCAGGTCCATGTGCGCGCGGTCGAAGCCCTCCGACTCGTAGGAGGCAGGCAGGCCCAGGAACACCAGCACGGTCCCGGCGGCGCGGGCCACCTCGGCGGCCTCGGCCAGCAGGGCCGCCGCGTCCGTGCCCGAGCCTGCGTCGGCGCCGTCGACCGTGTAGCCCGCGGCGAACGGGACCTCGGCGCCCGTCGCGGTGCGGAGCGCGGACAGCGCGTCGTCGAGCCGCGTGGGGTTGACCTGCGAGGACCCGGCGCCCTGGTACCGCGGGGTGCGGGCCAGCTCGCCGACGACGGCGACGCCGTCGGCCGAGGCGAGCGGCAGCAGCGGGGCCTCGTCCACCGGGTCGTTCTTGAGCAGCACCGTCCCGGCGGCCGCGGCCTCGCGGGCCAGGGCGTGGTGTGCGTCGACGTCGAAGTTCTCACCGGAGGCAGCCGCGGCGTCCAGTGCCGGCAGCGAGCGCGCCACGAGGCGCAGCACGCGGCGGGCCGCGACGTCGACCACGGCCTCGTCGAGCGTGCCGGCGCGCACCGCGGCGACGACCTCGGCGTCGGTGCGGCCGCCCGAGGCGGGCATCTCCAGGTCGAGCCCGGCGGCGACGGCGGCGCCGCGGTCGCGCACCGCGCCCCAGTCGGACACGACGAGCCCCTCGAAGCCCCACTCGTCGCGCAGCACCTCGGTGAGCAGCCAGTGGTTCTGCGACGCGTAGACGTCGTTGATCTTGTTGTACGAGCACATCACCGTCCACGGCTGTGCCCGCTTGACCACGCGCTCGAACCCGGGCAGGTAGATCTCGCGCAGGGTGCGCTCGTCGACGTCGGCCGAGACGCGCATGCGGTCGGCCTCCTGGTTGTTGGCCGCGAAGTGCTTGAGCGAGGTGCCGACGCCCTGGGACTGGATGCCGGCCACGAGGGCGGTGCCGAGCTCGCCCGAGATCACCGGGTCCTCGGACAGGTACTCGAAGTTGCGCCCGTTGAGCGGCGAGCGCTTGATGTTGATGCCGGGGCCCAGCAGCACGGCGACGTCGTTGACGCGCGTCTCGCGGCCCAGCGCCTCGCCGACCCGGCGCAGCAGCGCGGGGTCCCACGTGGAGCCGAGCGTGGCCGCGGGCGGGAAGCAGGTGGCGGGCACGGAGGTGCCGAGCCCCAGGTGGTCGGGGGTCTCGGCCTGCTTGCGCAGCCCGTGCGGGCCGTCGGTGACCATGACGCCGGGCACGGCCACGCCGTCCCGGTCGACCGGCTGCGTGGTCCAGAAGTCCAGGCCCGACAGCAGCGACGCCTTCTCCTCGAGCGTGAGGGCGGCGAGCACGCGCTCGACGTCGAACGCGCGGCCTGCCGTCGTTGCTGCGCCCTGTGCGGCGGCGCCCGATCCTGCGGCTGCCGGCGCCTCGGTGGTCTCCTCGATGGTCATGTGTGCACTCCTTAGCCTGGACTGTTGCGCTGCAAACCTACCGAGTGGTAGAAATTCAAAAACTACCACCCGGTAGTCGTTGACGACAGCGGCCCACCGGGAGCCCGCCCAGCCGGGGCAGTGCTGCCCCACCCAGGAGTCACCATGGCAACCCTCGATTCGCGTCCCGCGCAGGACCCGGCCGCCCCGCCGCCGCGCCCGGCAGCCCACCCGGCGTCGTCCAAGGCCGGCGGCACCGGCCTCGTCCTCGCCTACGTCGCCGCGTTCTTCGCGCTCTACGTGGCGCTCCTGACGCCCGTGATCAGCACGCTCGCGCTGCGGGTCAGTGCCCTGTCCACCCCCGAGACCCGCGCAGCCGACCTCGCGCTCGTCACCGGCGTCGGCGCCTTCTTCGCGTTCGTGGCCAACCCGCTCGCGGGCGCCCTGTCCGACCGCACCACCTCCCGCCTCGGCATGCGCCGCCCCTGGCTGCTGTGGGGCGTGCTGCTCGGCTCCGCCGGCATCGCGATCATCGCGGTCGCGCCGAACATCGCCGTGGTCGCCATCGGCTGGGCGATCGCGCAGACGGCGTTCAACGGCACGCAGGCCGCCCTCCAGGCCCTGCTGCCGGACCAGGTCTCCGAGCGCCTGCGCGCCCGCGTCTCCGGCTGGCTCGGCATCGCGCAGAACCTCGCGCCGCTGGCCGGCATCGGCATCGCGGCCTGGCTGACTTCCGCCGGCGCCGGCTCTGCCTGGCTGTTCCTGCTGCCGACGGCGCTGGCGATCGTCGGCGTGCTCGCGCTGGTCGCCGTCCTGAAGGACCGCCGCCTCGACCCGGCAGACGTCGAGCCGTTCCACCTGGGCCGCTTCCTCGCGGGCTTCTGGGTCTCGCCGCGCAAGCACCCCGACTTCGGCTGGGCCTTCGCCGGCCGCTTCCTGCTGCTGTTCGGCTTCGCGCTCTACAACAGCTACCAGGTCTACTTCCTGCAGGACCGGTTCGGCATGGACGAGCCGACGGCGCTCGGCTGGCAGCTGCGCCTCATGGTGCTGCAGGCGGCCGTGCTGCTGCTGGCCGGCGCCGCGGGCGGCGCCCTGTCGGACCGGACCGGCCGCCGCAAGGTGTTCGTCATCGTCTCCACCGTCCTCGCGGGCGCGGGCCTGCTTGTGTTCGCCTTCGCCGGTGAGCCGAGCCACCTTTACCTCGGGGCCGCGCTGTTCGGCGCGGGGCTGGGCGCGTACTTCGCCGTCGACCTGGCGCTCGTGACCGACGTGCTGCCCAACAAGGACACCGAGGCCGCCAAGAACATGGGCGTCTTCAACATCGCCAACGCCCTGCCGCAGTCGCTCGCGCCGGCCCTCGCCCCCGCGCTGCTCGCGATCGGCCCGGCCTCCGGCGCGGGCGGCAACTACACGTCGCTGTTCCTGGTGGGCGCGCTGGTGGTCGTGGTCGGCGCCGTGAGCACCATGTTCATCCGGGGTGCGCGATGACGGCGACCGAGGCGGGCCGCGAGGCGGCGTCCGATACCGCGCCGTACCGCGACCCCGCGCTGCCCGCCGCCGAGCGGGTCGCCGACCTGCTCGGCCGGATGACCCTGGCCGAGAAGGCCGGGCAGATGTTCCAGACCATGGTCGAGGTGGGCCCCGGCGGCACGCTCGCCGACGAGCCGTCCGACCACGGCATGCCCGGCACGTCCGAGCTGGTGCTCGACCGGCATCTGACGCACCTGAACGTGCTCGCCGCGCCGCCGACCGCCCGCGAGTTCGCCGCCTGGCACAACCGGCTGCAGCGCCTGGCCGCCGGGACCCGGCTCGGCATCCCGGTGACCATCGCCTCCGACCCGCGGCACGGCTTCACGGACAACCCGGGCGCGGCCCTGCTGTCGGGGCCGTTCTCGCAGTGGCCCGAGACGCTGGGTCTGGCCGCGACCCGCGACGAGCGGCTGGTCGAGGAGCACGGCGACGCCGCGCGCCAGGAGTACCTGGCCGTCGGCATCCGGACGGCGCTGCATCCGCAGGTGGACCTCGTGACCGAGCCCCGCTGGGCGCGCGGCGGCGGCACCTTCGGCGAGGACGCCGGCCTCACCGGACGCCTGGGCGCCGCCTACGTGCGCGGCCTCCAGGCCGGCGGCGACGTCGCGCGCGAGGCGGGCCTGGCCGGCGCGTTCGGGCCCGACAGCGTGTCCACGATGACCAAGCACTTCCCGGGCGGCGGTCCGCAGCTCGACGGCGAGGACCCGCACTTCGCCTACGGCCGGGAGCAGGTCTACCCGGGTGGGCAGTTCGACCTGCACCTGGAGCCGTTCAAGGCGCTGCTCGCCGCCGGCACGCGGCAGATGATGCCGTACTACGGCATGCCCGTGGGGCTGCGCGCCGACCTCGGCTCCGGCCCGGAGGACGTCGAGCAGGTCGGGTTCGGCTTCAACCGCGGCGTGCTGACGCGGCTGCTGCGCGAGCACCTCGGGTTCGACGGCATCATCTGCACCGACTGGGGCCTGGTGACCGACGTCGAGATGTTCGGCCTCCCGTTCCCCGCCCGCGCCTGGGGTGTGGAGCACCTGAGCCCGCTGGAGCGCGTGGCGAAGATCCTGGACGCCGGCGCCGACCAGCTCGGCGGCGAGGCGTGCCCGGAGCACGTGGTCGAGCTCGTTCGCTCGGGGCGGGTGCCCGAGGCGCGCATCGACGCCTCGGTGCGGCGCCTGCTGGCCGAGAAGTTCGAGCTCGGCCTGTTCGACGACCGCCGGTACGTCGACGAGGACGCGGCCGCCGTCGTCGTCGGACGTGCCGACCTGGTCGCCGCGGGGCGGCGGGCGCAGTCCCGGTCGGTGACGGTGCTGCGCAACGCGGGATCTGCTGGTGCCGTCGTGGGCGGCGTCGTGGACGGCGTCGTCGGCGGGGGAGCGGGCGGCGCGGCGCGACTGCCGCTCGCGCCCGGCCTGCGCCTGTACGCGGAGGGTGTGCCCGACGGCGAGGTGGCCGGCTTCCGGCGTGTGGCGACCCCCGCCGAGGCCGACGTCGCGCTGCTGCGCCTCGACCCGCCGTTCGAGGAGCGCGGCCCAGGCTTCGAGAGCTTCTTCCACGCGGGGTCGCTCGAGCTCGCCGACGACGTCGTGGCCCACGTCGCCGAGGTGGCCGCGGCCGTGCCGACCGTCGTGGACGTGCACCTGGACCGCCCCGCGGTCCTGACGCCCCTGGTGGAGCTGCCCGGCACGACCACGCTCGTCGTCACGTTCGGCGTCGGCGCCCCCGCGCTGCTCGACGCGCTCACCGGGTCGGTCCCGCCCGAGGGCCGGCTGCCGTTCGACCTGCCGCGGTCGACGGCGGCGGTCGAGCAGTCCCGCTCGGACGTCCCGTTCGACACGGCGGACCCGCTGTTCCGCTTCGGCCACGGCGAGCCGCTGGAGGTGGCGGACGACGCACCGGTGTGACCGGTCGTCGGCCCGCGCCGTCGTCCGGCGTGACGGGCGGCACGCGGTCTGACCTGGCGTGACAGTAGGCGCGCGGCCCGACCCTCAGCCTCGACTTGAGGGTGAGCCGCCCCAAACCCTCAACCTTCAGTTGAGGCTGACCCCACGCTCCGGCTGCCCCCACCCCCCGGCGTTGACCACAGCGGTTCCTGCCAC
>NZ_JBHWZO010000233.1:0-10107 GCF_042728455.1 Promicromonospora sp. NPDC060204 | reverse complement strand
GGCATCGAGGTCGGCACAGTGATCTGCCGACCTCGATGCCAACTGCCGACCTCACAGCCGCGGCTGGTGCCAACTGCCGACGTCACGGTTGCGGCCCGCGCCAACTGCCGACGTCGCTGTGGCCGGCGCCGACCAGGTCAGACCTCCGCGGCCGCGAGCTGCTCGCGGACCTGGCGCTTGGCGCGGGTCAGCATGCCCGCCATGCCGTTCAGACGCAGCAGGCTGACGACCTTGGTCAGGCCGAGCTGCAGCGGGTAGTCCTCGGGCACGTCGAGCACCTGCTGCGCCGTGAGCCCGGTCAGGCCCTGCGCCAGGATCGACGCGAACCCGCGCGTGGTGGGCGCCTCCTCCGGTGCGCTGGCGTGGAACGTGACCACTCCGGCGTCGTCCACCTCGGCGAACGCGTAGACCGGGGACTGGCACTCCTGCACCCGCTCCAGCCGTTCGGGCGCGTCCGCGTACTTCTCGGGCAGCGGCGGCAGCTCGCGCGAGAC
Organism: Promicromonospora sp. NPDC060204; assembly: GCF_042728455.1. Taxonomy (NCBI): domain Bacteria; kingdom Bacillati; phylum Actinomycetota; class Actinomycetes; order Micrococcales; family Promicromonosporaceae; genus Promicromonospora; species Promicromonospora sp. NPDC060204. Next base: position 9,613 of record NZ_JBHWZO010000233.1, on the reverse strand, counting down.
CTCCAGCAGGAGCTGGAGCCGGTCCCGTTCGGGCGTCTCCAGGAAGGCGTCCCGCAGCTCGGCGAGAGCCTCGGGCAGTTCGACGTCGTCGGTGCTCATCCGTTCATCCTTTCACCGTCGCGGCGGCCCGGGCGAGCTGCGGGACGGCGTCGTAGCGTGGCCGTATGGCCGGGAACAACAGGGCAGGGAACAAGGGGCCGGACGGCGGTCCCGACCGCTGGTCGCAGGGCGTCACCGAGGGCAGTGACGCCCTGGACCTGGAGGAGGGCGTGTTCACCTGGGCCGATCCCGCGCGGATCGCCCGGTCCCTCAAGAGGTCGGCCGAGGCCAGCGACCGGCGCAAGAGCTCCCCGTACCGCTCGGCGATGTCCATGCTGACCTTTTACGTCAACCGCGCGGGCAAGGATCTCGACGCCGACCAGCGCGAGGTGCTCGAACGCGCCAAGGACGAGCTCCGCAAGGCCTTCGGCCGCGCCTGACCCGTCAGACCGTGCCCGGCTCGGAGCCCGTCGCGACCGGGACGCGCACGGCGTTGCCCCACTCGGTCCACGAGCCGTCGTAGTTGCGCACGTTCGTGTAGCCGAGCAGGTACGTCAGCGCGAACCAGGTGTGGCTGGAGCGCTCGCCGATGCGGCAGTAGGTGACCACGGCCTCGTCCGGGTCGAGGCCCAGACCGGCCGTGTAGATCGCGTCGAGCTCCGCGCGCGTCTTGTACGTGCCGTCCTCGGCCACGGCCGTGGCCCACGGGACGTTACGGGCCGTCGGGATGTGGCCGCCGCGCAGCACGCCCTCCTCGGGGTAGTCCGGGATGGCGATGCGCTCGCCCGTGTACTCCTGCGGGGAGCGGATGTCGACGAGCGGGCCGGTGCCGAGGTGCGCCAGCACGTCGTCGCGGAAGGCGCGGATCGTCGTGTCGTCCCGCTCGACCACGGGGTACTCGACCGGGGCCGGCGCGGGGACGTCGGTGGTGAGCTCGCGGCCCTCGGCGCTCCACAGCCCACGGCCGCCGTCGAGCAGGCGCACGTCCTGGTGCCCGAACAGCGTGAACACCCAGGCGGTGTACGCGGCCCACCAGTTGTTCTTGTCGCCGTAGAGCACGATCGTCGTGTCGCGCGTGATGCCCTTGGCGCCCAGCAGGGCGGCGAACGCGGCGCCGTCGAGGTAGTCGCGGATCTGCGGGTGCTGCAGCTCGGTGTGCCAGTCGACCTTGACCGCGCCGGGGATGTGCCCGGTCTCGTAGAGCAGCACGTCCTCGTCTGACTCGACCACGACGATGCCCGGGTCCTTGAGGTGCTCGGCCAGCCACGCCGTGCTCACGAGCCGTTCGGGGTGGGCGTACTGCGCGATCTTGTCCGACGGGTCGATGGGAGCGGGCATGGTTCCTCCTCGATGGGCGTGCACTGTCGAGTCCGTGCACTGTCGAGTCTAGGAACACGAGGTGGGCCCCGGATGATCCCGGCGGTGCCGATCAGGACAGCCGTCGCTCCAGCACGCCCAGGTGGGCCCGGGCGCGGGCGGCCTGCGGGCCGCCGGGCTCGGCCAGCCGGACCAGGCGGGTCCAGGCCGTGTGGTCGTCCACGCCCTCGTCGCGGGCGGTCCACTGCTCGACGGCGACCGCGTCGTCGCAGGCGTGCACCCCCGACCGGACCTCGGCCTCCAGCTCCTCGCGCAGCCGCTCCACGCCGGGCGCGACCGAGCGCCGCAGCAGCGGTTCGGGGTACGTGGACAGGGCGCCGCGCACGTCGCCGCGGCGCAGCCGGGAGCGCACCGTGTCGACGTCGGACCGCAGCATCCGGGCGAGCCGGTAGGGGCGGGACCCGGCGAGCAGCGGGCCGTCGAGCACGCCGTCGGCCACCCGGCGCAGGCGGGAGATCTCCGCCCGGACGGTCACCGGCGACAGGTCGCCCGGGTGCAGCAGCACGGCGAGCTCCTCGGCGCTGAGGCCGCGCGGCCGCTCGGCGAGCAGCAGCAGGATCTCGGCGTGCCGCAGGGAGAGCCGGCGGCCGCGCAACGTCGGGGTGCCGAGCAGGCGCAGGTCGGGGGCGCGGTCGGAGGCGCCGCCCGCCGTCCCGGGGTCCCCGACCGGGGCGACGTCGGCCACCCAGGGCGCGTGCCCGGCGTCCGTCCCGGGCGCGGCCGCGGCCCGCAGCGCGAGCTCGCGCTCGACCATGGCGACCGTGGCGCGCACCAGGGCGCGGGCGACGTGCGACCCGGCAGCGCTGCCCCCGGTCAGGTCGAGGACGCCGAGGATGCCGCCCGCCGGGTCGTGCACGGGAGCCGCGGTGCAGCTCAGCCGCTGGACGGGACGCGCGAAGTGCTCGGCGCCGAGCACCTGGACGGGGCGGCGCGTGGCCAGCGCGGTGCCCGGCGCGTTGGTGCCCACGGACTCCTCGCGCCAGAGCGCGCCCTCGACGAAGCCGACGCCGTCCACGGCGGAGCGCACCTGCCCGCGGCCCTCGACCCACAGGAGGCGGCCGACGTCGTCGGACACCGCGACCACCAGGCCGTCACCCGTCGCCCCGCCCACCAGGTCGCGCACCAGAGGCATCGCGACGGCCAGGGGATGGGCGCTGCGGTACTCGTCCAGCTCGTCCGACGCCGCGACCGTCACCGCGCTCGGCCGGTCGGGGTCCACACCGTTGCGCAGGCTCCGTTGCCACGACGCCGCGACGATCGGGTCGATCCCGTCGGGCTCCAGCGAGCCGGCGGAACTGACGAAGCTCTCATATGCCGCGCGAACCCAGCGCGCGTCCCGGTGTGGCACCTGCTGCATGCTGCCCCTCACCCTGTCCCGACGTCGTCGTCGAACCACGCCAGTGTAGGCATCGGACCAAGTTCATCAACAAGTTGTCCACCATGATCCCCAAGTTTTCCACCGTCTCAGGATGGTTATCCACAGATCACAGTCGCATTACGGTCTCGCCGCGCGCACCACGGAAAGTAGTCTTAGCGTCAATAGTGCCGGTAGTTAAACGGGCTTCGCGTCCGACAGATAGTTTTCATGAGAACTCTCTTTGGGGGAAGAGTTGAACACCGTCGCTTTAGCTAGACCGGAATCGCAGATGTCTGGAACCGATGAACCGGCCGGAGACAGTCCGAGCCCCGCACTGCCCGCGATCGAGCTCGCTGACCTGCCCGCGCTCGACACCCCCGCGCCGCCGCTCGAACCCGGTGCCGGCCTCGACCTCGCCGGCGCGCGGGGCCGCCGCCGGTGGACCTTCGGCGCCGCGATCATCACCTGCCTGGCGGTCGCGATCACGCTCTGGTCGATGTCCGCCCGCGCCGAGGAGAACGGACACATCCTCACCCTGACCGCCCAGATCGACACCCAGGTCACCAGCACCTCGGCCCGGTCGCACGACCTCGCCGCCGTCCTTGAGACGGCCGAGCGGGTCTACGAGCACTCGGAGGGCCAGGTCGCGGACCCGGCCACCCGCGACGTGCTCGCCCAGGCGCTCGCCGAGGCGCGCCAGGCCGGGGCCCAGCGGCTGACCGACGCCCCGCCGACGTCGGTGACGCAGGCCCGCACCCTGCTCGCCCAGGCCACCCACATCGAGACCTCGCTCGACTGGGCCGTGGAGGACCTGCGCGTCGCCGTCGACATGGTGCAGCAGTCGCAGGGCGCGCAGCGCGCGCTGGACACCCGCGAGCCGGTCGGCAACCGCACGATCCTCACGTCGCACGACGGTTCCTGACCCCGCCGACCGCCGGCCGCCCGGAGCGCACGGTCCGCCTCGAGAACGACCTCGGGGACCGAAAGCGCGAAGATCGGCGTCCGGCGTCATTCCCGGGTGGCGCGCGGCCGGTGCGGATTTGAATTCGGCATTGAAACGCGTTCGGTCGAAAATTCCCGGACAGTTCGTCGGCGGTAAAACTATCTCCAGCGCATTCTGTATGTCTTTCGATCCGGTTGGTCGAAAGCGCGCCGGGTGACAGATGCGGTTCCGCGTCGAGATCACCCCACCCTCACCCCATCGCGCGGTAGGCGTCGACCAGGTCGACGAACTCCGCCCGCAGCCCGTACGGGTCGGCGCCCAGCGCGCCCGCCGCCCGGGTGCGGGCCCCGTCGAGGTTCGCCTGCGCCTGGTACTCCGAGTCCGTGGCGATCAGCCCGAGCTCCGCGACCGCGGAGGCGAACTCGAAGTCCGCCGACGGCGTCGTCGTGTACGCGGCGGCGCCGACCGGGAACTCCACCTCGGTGCTCGCGGCGGACGGTCCGCCGGCCGGCGACTTGTACCGCACGTGCACCGTCATGAAGTCGTCGCTCGTGCCGACCTCCCGGTCGGAGTACTTCAGGCCGCCGTCCGAACCGCCGTCCGTACCGGCCGGGACGAGCTCGTAGAACGCCGTCACGGAGTGGCCTGCGCCCACGTCGCCGGCGTCCTTCGTGTCGTCGCCGAAGTCCTCGTCCGCCAGCCGCCGGTTGTCGTACCCGATCAGCCGGTACGAGCCGACGGCGGCCGGGTTCAGCTCGACCTGCAGCTTCAGGTCCTGGGCGACGACGCACATCGTCGAGCCGAACTCGTCCACCAGCACCTTGCGCGCCTCGGCCAGGGTGTCGATGTACGCGTAGTTCCCGTTCCCGTGGTCCGCGATCGACTCCATCATGCTGTCCTTCAGGTTGTACATGCCGAAGCCCAGCACCGACACGTACACCCCGGACGCCCGCTCCGCCTCGACCAGCGTCGTGAGCTCCTCGGGCGAGGACGGGCCCACGTTGAAGTCGCCGTCGGTCGCCAGGATCACCCGGTTGTTGCCGCCCTCGACAAAGTTCTTCTCGGCCAGCTCGTACGCCGTCGTCAGGCCGGCCGCGCCACCCGTGGACCCGCCGGCCCGCAGCGACCGCAGGTGGTCCACCAGCACGCCGTGCTCCGAGCCGGGCAGCGAGTCCGCGACCACCCGGTTGTCTCCCGCGTACGTCACGATCGACACGCGGTCGCGCTCGTCGAGCTGCTCCACCAGCAACGCGAACGACTCCGCCAGCAGCGGCAGCTTGTTCGGCTCGTCCATCGACCCGGACACGTCCAGCAGGAAGACGATGTTGTTGCCCTCAGACGTCGGTAGCGCCTCCGTTGCCTGCACGCCCACCATCGCGAGCTGGTGCTCCGGGTTCCACGGGGCCCGCGCGACCTCGGTGGTCACCGAGAAGGGGTGCTCGGCCCCGGCGGCGGGCGCGTCGTAGTCGTAGTCGAAGTAGTTGACCAGCTCCTCGATCCGCACCCCCTCGGGCGCCACGCCCTGGTTCACCTGACGACGCAGGTTCGAGTACGACGCCGTGTCGACGTCGGCCGAGAACGTGGACAGCGGGCTCGAGGCGACGTCCAGGAACGGCGACTCGGGGGAGTCGTCGTACTCCTCGCCCCCGGGGTCGACCGGGCCGGGCTCGGGGTAGGGCTCTGGGTAGGGCGGCACGAACGCCTGGTCGCTCCGCGACTCGGGGGCCTGCGCGCCGTCCAGGGCCTGCGCTCCGTCGGGGGCGGTGGCCGTGTCGGGGGCTGTCTGGGTCGTCGTCTCCGCGCCGGAGTCCGACCCGCCGCCCTGCGCGGTGCAGCCCGCGAGCGCCAGCACCACGGACAGCGCCGCGGCGAGCGGGACCATCAGCGGGACCGCGGGGGCGGGGCGGCGTGGTGCGAGGTTCATGGGGGCTTCTCCTCGGTGTCGGCTCGTCGCACGGGCACGGTCGGCCCGACGATCTGTCCTTGTCTGTCCATCTGTGCCGGCGTCCGCCGGGCTTGCTCCCACGAGGTCACGGTCGGGTTGCAACGCGGATGCAACGCTTCGCCGCCTAATCTCGCCGCACTCGGGCGCACCGGTGCGCCCGGGGCGTGGCTCCGCTGTCGGGCATCCCGGGGCGGGCGCGAGATCCTGCGAGGAGGCAGACCATGACCGTGTACGCAGCCCCAGGTACCGAAGGTGCCATCGCGAGCTTCCGGCCCCGGTACGACCACTGGATCGGGGGCGAGTACGTGCCCCCGGCGAACGGCCAGTACTTCGAGAACCCCAGCCCGGTCAACGGGCGCACGTTCACCGAGGTCGCCCGCGGCGACGCCGACGACATCGACCGGGCTCTCGACGCCGCACACGGCGCGGCGCCCGCATGGGGGCGCACGTCGGTCACCGAGCGCGCGATCATCCTGAACAAGATCGCCGACCGCATGGAGGAGCACCTCGAGGAGCTCGCCGTCGCCGAGACCTGGGAGAACGGCAAGCCCGTCCGCGAGACCCTCAACGCGGACCTGCCGCTGGCCATCGACCACTTCCGCTACTTCGCGGGCGCGATCCGGGCCCAGGAGGGGTCGATCAGCGAGATCGACGGCGACACCATCGCGTACCACTTCCACGAGCCGCTGGGCGTGGTCGGGCAGATCATCCCGTGGAACTTCCCGATCCTGATGGCGGTCTGGAAGCTGGCTCCGGCGCTCGCGGCGGGCAACGCCGTGGTGCTCAAGCCGGCGGAGCAGACGCCGACGTCGATCCTGTACCTGATGGAGCTCATCGCGGACCTGCTGCCGCCGGGCGTCGTGAACGTGGTCAACGGGTTCGGTGCGGAGGCGGGCAAGCCGCTCGCGAGCTCGTCCCGGATCCGCAAGATCGCGTTCACGGGCGAGACCACGACGGGCCGCCTGATCATGCAGTACGCGTCGCAGAACATCATCCCGGTGACGCTGGAGCTGGGCGGCAAGTCGCCCAACCTGTTCTTCAGCGACGTCGCCGCGGCGCACGACGAGTTCTACGACAAGGCCCTGGAGGGCTTCACGATGTTCGCCCTCAACCAGGGCGAGGTGTGCACGTGCCCGTCGCGCGCGCTCATCCAGAGCGACATCTACACCTCGTTCCTGGCCGACGCCGTGGCGCGCACCGAGGCGATCAAGCAGGGCAACCCGCTGGACACCGACACGATGATCGGGGCACAGGCCAGCAACGACCAGCTCGAGAAGATCCTCAGCTACTTCGACATCGGCAAGGCGGAGGGCGCAAAGGTGCTCACCGGCGGGCACCGGGCCGAGCTGGAGGGCGACCTCGCGGGTGGGTACTACGTGACGCCCACGATCTTCGAGGGCAAGAACGAGATGCGGATCTTCCAGGAGGAGATCTTCGGGCCGGTGGTGGCGGTGACGGAGTTCGCGGACTACGACGACGCCATCAAGATCGCCAACGACACCCTGTACGGGCTGGGCGCGGGCGTGTGGACGCGGTCGAGCGCGGCCGCCTACCGGGCCGGCCGGGCGATCGAGGCGGGCCGCGTGTGGACGAACAACTACCACGCCTACCCGGCCGCGGCGGCGTTCGGCGGCTACAAGGGCTCGGGCGTGGGTCGCGAGAACCACAAGATGATGCTCGACCACTACCAGCAGACCAAGAACCTGCTGGTCAGCTACTCCCCGGACAAGCTGGGCTTCTTCTAGGCCGGCGGGGGCACCACGTCGGGCGGGAGGTCTGGGCCGGTACGTCACCGGCCTCCCGCCCGGCGGTCCGGTTCGGCTTCGAGCACTGGGAGGTTCCATGTCCGACGACGTCCGCCCGGCCCCCGCGACCGGGCCACCTGCCGCACGGGTCGCCGTGACCGACGACGCGGCGGCGCTGCTCGTGCGCCTGCGGGACAAGCACGGCGAGCTCATGTTCCACCAGTCCGGCGGCTGCTGCGACGGCTCGTCGCCCATGTGCTACCCGGACGGCGACTTCATCACCGGGGACGCGGACGTGCACCTCGGCGACCTCGCGATCCCGGCCGCGGAGGCCGGGTCGTTCACCGTGCCGGTCTGGATGAGCCGCAACCAGTTCGAGTACTGGAAGCACACCCACCTGACGATCGACGTGGTGCCCGGCCGCGGCGCCGGCTTCAGCGTCGAGGCGCCCGAGGGCGTGCGGTTCCTCATCCGGTCGCGGTTGTTCACCGACGACGAGTGGGAACGGCTCGAGGCCATCGGGGCCTGATCCGGGGCTCGGGTCCGGTCGGCGGGCGGTCCGCGGTCGGGGCGTCGTCGGGGGCCTGGGCCTCCTCCGGCGCGAGCGCCGCGACGCCGTCCGCCGTGGCGAGGAAGAACGCGGCCACCGCGAGCCCGTGCTCGGCGGCGGCGGACCGGAGGGCCACGTGCCAGGCCCGGTCCTCGAAGGAGGGGTCACCGGGGCCGGGGCGTTCCAGCAGGACCACCACCGACGCGCCCGGCTCGCCCGCAGGACCTCGTGCCAGGCCCGGCCCAGGTTGCCCACCCCGACCGGGTCGGGCAGCTCCGGCACCAGGTCCACGGGGACGAGCATCGGCAGCGGGCGGCGCTCGCCGTCGAGCAGGGCGAACCACAGCGTGCGGCGCCGCGGCCGGATGCCGCCGTGCAGGAGGTGTGCGAAGGCGAGGAGTGCCGCGTCGTCGACCAGGGGGTGGCCCGGGATGATCTCGCTCGATGCTGTCATGACGACGAGTCTGGACGAGGATGCCAGTGGACATGAGTTATCCACAGGTTCAGTTTGTTGGCTGGTCTTGGCCGGCAGAAAAGAAGGCTTGAAGTTGACGCCACGTCAACCTTTACGGTGGTGAACATGCAATGGTCCATCCAGGAGATCTCCCGGCTGACCGGCGTCACGAGCCGGACGCTGCGGCACTACGACGCCGTCGGCCTGCTGCCCGCCGTCCGCACGACGGACGCCGGCCCGCGCCGCTACGACCGCACCGCCCTGGTGCGGCTGCAGCGGATCCTGCTGCTGCGTGATCTCGGGCTCGGCCTCGGCGCCATCGCCGAGGTGCTCGACGCCCAGCGGGACGAGGCGCAGGCGCTGCGCACGCACCTCGTGTCGCTGCGGGCGGAGCAGGGCCGGCTGGCCCGGCAGATCGCGTCGGTCGAACGGACCGTCGCGGATCTCGAGAAGGACCCGGACACCACCAGGGAGAGCATCATGGCGAAGGACATGTTCGACGGTTTCGACCACACGCAGTACGAGCAGGAGGTCACCGAGCGTTGGGGCCGCCACGCGTACCAGAAGAGCGACGCGTGGTGGCGCGGGCTCAGCCCGCAGGAGCAGCAGGAGTGGAAGGGGCGGGTCGCGGCTCTCAGCAAGGACTGGGCCGACGCCGCGGCGGCGGGGACCGACCCGGCCTCGGGCGAGGCGCAGGCCCTGGCCGCCCGGCACGCCGAGTGGCTCGTGTCCGTGCCGGGCACGCCGGGCGCGGCCCAGCCGCTGCCCGACCGCGGGTACCTGCTGGGCCTGGCCGACATGTACGTGGCGGACGACCGGTTCGCCGCGAACTACGGCGGCACGGAGGGCGCGACGTTCGTCCGGGACGCGCTGCGCGTGTTCGCGGAGCGGGCCTATCCCGCCACGGCCGACGCGGACGGTGCGTACTGAGGCCGGTACAGGTCGCGCAGCAGGCAGATCTCGCCGCCGTGCGCCATGGCCTCACGGCTGAGGTGGGTCACCAGCGCCGCCATGGGGAACTCGGCGTAGGCGACACCCTTGGGGCCGATCGGGCGCAGCAGCGACTCGTCGTCGAGCGCTGCGATGCCCGCCTGCCACGTCCGGTAGCCCTCCTCGAGCATGGCCAGGCCACCGGCGGCCGTGACCGGGGCCTCGGGCCAGTGCCGCGCGTCGAACATGTCGGCGTCGGGCGGCGCGTCCGTCG
>NZ_JBHWZO010000232.1:0-10130 GCF_042728455.1 Promicromonospora sp. NPDC060204 | reverse complement strand
CAGCCTGCTGAGAGCGAAGAAACCCCGGCCTCGAAGGGGAGCCGATCAGGGCCGGACGGGCGTCAGCGCAGGCCGAACGCCCGGGTCAGCGTCTGCGACACCGTGTTGCCGTCACTGTCCTCGACGCTGGTGCGCAGGGTCGCGAACTGCGCGCCCCGCGGCGCCGACAGCCGGGCCGACCAGGCGTCCGGACCGTCCGGCTGCCGGTCCCGGCTCAGGTCAAGCCGCTTCCAGGTCGCCCCGTCGTCGTACGACACCTCGACCGTGGGCCGGCCCACCCGGGCCTCGATCCCGGACAGGTGCGACGGCGTCACCGTCAGCCGCGCCGTGCGCGCGGCACGCCCCGCCAGGTCGGTGTCCACGCCGTAGTCGAGCTGGATCAGCGGCAGCGGCACGACGGCTTCCGGCCCGCTCGCCTCCGACGTGAAGTCCCACTCGGTGTGCGTGTGCGTCGAGTACGGCCCCGCCCAGTCGGCGCGGTCGTTGTCGGCGACCACGCGGTACGGCAGCCGCTCGGCGGGCAGCCCGCCGTTGACGGGCAGGAACTCGGCGTTGCCCCACAGGAGCTCGGTGTCGCCCTGGTAGAGCGTCGCCCGGTTGCGGACGTCGAAGTTGCCGCCGCCCGTGGCGCCGACGTGCCCGCTGCCCGAGTCGCCCCAGCCCGGGACCGGGACGTACATCTGGTCCAGGTAGCGGATGGGCTGGTAGCCCAGCTCCGACATGCGCGGGCGCAGCACCGGCCCGAACCACGTCACGTCGCTGGTCGTGCGGGCCTTGTACAGCAGCACGTCGACGTTCGACTGCCCCATCTCGCCGGCGATGTGCGCGCTCTGCGTCCACGGCACGTCGGCGGCGACCCAGTCGGTCCGCTCGCCCTGCGCGGGGGCGGCGAGCTGGTTGCCCGCCGTCCAGCCGTGCCAGACGTCGAACCGGGCCTCCATCGCGGGACCCTGGCGGTAGTTGCGGAACGACGTGTCCACCCGCGCCAGGTCGCCCTTGGCCGAGGTCCACGTGGGCCGGGCCGGCACGGCGCCGGTCCAGTGGTGCACCACGTCGTAGGTGTACTCCGTCGTGGGCTCCGACGAGACCGTGACCTCCGGCCGGCGGGCGTCCAGCGACCGCAGCAGCTCCGCGCCCTGGCCGGACGTGAGCGTCGCGACCGTCAGCGGCGCGGGCTCGCCCGGGATCCACGGCGACTCGTCCCACGGCGCCAGCCGCCCGGCGCCGTCGTGCACCACGAACAGAACCCGCGCCCCGGCGTCGGCCGCGGCCTGCGCCAGCGCCGCGATCTCGTCCGTGTCGGTGGCATGCACGACGACGGCGGTGTCCTTCAGGCCGTGCCCGTTCCCGTGCCGGGCCAGGCCGGACAGGTCGGACGCGCCCTCGGCCTCGACCACCCGCAGCGTGCGCTTCCCCGCCGGCGGCGGCGTCGCGGCCCGCTTGACCCGCAGGTCGTCCAGGCCGTCGAAGCCGCCCCGGCCCGCGAGCACCGTGAGGGCCGGCTGCTCCAGCCGGAACTGCGCCCCGAACTCGAACAGGCCCTCGGTGACCTTCTTCCCCGTGGGCAGCGCCCACAGGCTGTCGTACTCACCCCCCGGGAACATGGAGCTCGCCGTGTAGCCGCCGTTCGGGAACTGCCGGATCACGTCCAGGCGCAACGACGCCGGGTCCGTGTCCTGCGGAACCTCGGCCCGGACCTGGACCGCCTTGCGGGCGTCCAGCACGACCGACCGGTCCTGGCTCAGGTCCACGTCCACGAAGCTCAGCAGCGCCGTGCCGAGCGAGCCCGGCCCGTTCGCACCCTCGACGTCGACCGACAGCCAGCCGCTGTAGCTGCCCACCGGCATCCGCAGCACGGCGGTGCCGTTCTCGTCCAGGTCCGCCCCGGCGAAGATCTGGTCCGACGTCACCAGCACCTTGCCGACCGCGGGGTGACCGTCGTCGCCGGTCACCGTGAGCGTCAGCTTCTGGCGCTGCCCCTCGCGGGTCCCGCCCGTCAGGGTGCGGGCCCGCACGGCCCCGGTGTCGTCCGTCGCCACGACCGTGGCGCTCAGGTCGGTCTCCGCCGGCAGGAGCGAGAGGTCGGCCACGAGATCCACCGACGCCGTGCCCTGCGCGGGCACGGTCACCGTGTCCGACGACAGCGTGAGGAAGCCCGCGGGCACCGCGCCGTCGACCGCGAGGTGCAGGTCGACCGGGGTGTCGCCCAGGTTCGTGTACGTGATCGGCTTCGACGTCGGCTCGTCCGTGCCGTCGTCGAACGTGTGGAAGCCGAACCCGGCGCTCGCGGTGCCGAACACGGTCGCGGCCACGGCCGCGGGCGCGTCGAGGCGGCCGCTGCCGGCCTCGTAGGGGGTGTAGGCAGGGGTCGGCACGGCGGTGCTGACGATCGCCTCCTTGATCTGCTCCGCCGTCCAGCCGGGGTGGGCCGCCGCGACGAGCGCCGCGGTGCCCGCCACGTGCGGGGTCGCCATCGAGGTGCCGCTCATCGTCGTGTACATCCCGGAGCCGCGCACGAGCTGCGAGCGGGCCGCGAGCACGTCGACGCCGGGCGCGGTGATCTCGGGCTTGATCCCGCCGTCGAGCGCGGGGCCGGTGCTGGAGAAGTCCGCCAGGGTGTCGGTCGCGTCGACGGCGCCCACGGCGAGGGCCGAGTCCGCCAGGGCGGGCGAGCCGATGGTGCGCGGGCCGCTGTTGCCGGCGGCGATCACGAACAGCGCGCCCGTCTCGGCGGTGAGCTCGTCCACGGCCGTCGCCATCGGGTCGTCCGCGCCGGCGGGCTCGCCGCCCAGGCTCATGCTGACGATGCGGGCGTCCTGGTCGCGGGCGGCCCACTCCATGCCGGCGATGATCCAGGACTCCAGGCCCTGCCCGTTGCTGTCGAGCACCCGGCCGACGTGCAGCCGTGCGCCGGGGGCGACGCCCCGCTCCAGCCCGTCCGAGGCCGCGCCGGTGCCGGCGATCGTCGAGGCGACGTGCGTGCCGTGCCCCTGGTAGTCCTCGACGTAGTCCTCGGTGGTGACGAAGTTGGCGGCCTCGGCGACCTGGTCGGCCAGGTCGGGGTGCGTGGTGTCGATGCCCGTGTCGAGCACCGCGACGTCCACGCCCTCGCCGGTGTTGCCGTCGGCCCAGACGTCGGGCGCGCCGATCTGGGCGGTCGACTCGGCGAGGTCGGCGGTGACCGGGCCGTCGAGCCAGATCTTCTCGATGCCGCCGGCGAACGCGGGGGCGGCGCCGGTGGTGCGGGCTCCGGCCGTCGCCGGGTCGCCCGTCAGGGCGGTCCAGAAGTCGGCCGCCTCGTCGCGGTCCTGCGTCACGGCGGCGCCGTCCACGCTGGGCAGCGCGCGGACGACGTCGGACCCGTCCAGGGGCTCGGTGCCCCGCGACCGGGCCGCGGCGTCCGTGTACCGGACGATCAGCGGCAGCGTGTCGGTGCTCGCGTCGTCGTAGCCGTTCGCGAGGAGCTGCGTGACGTCGAACAGGCGGTCGTCGAGGGTGCCGGCCGTCACGTAGGGCAGCGCCGCGTCGGGGTAGACGAAGGTGCTGCCGTCGCGCTCGGTGCGGTGGAAGGACGACGTCGTCCCGCCAGGCCCGGTGACGTTGGTGACGCTCGTGCCGTCCGCCGCCGTGGTGATGGTGACCGTGTCACCGGTGATGAGGGTGACGCTGCGCGATCCCGCCGCCGATGGCGGGAGCGCGGCGGCGGTGCCGCCCGGTGGGACCGGGCCGGCGGGGCTCGCGGGGGCCGCGGCGGATGCCGTCGCGGACCCGACGGCCAGTGCCGCGGCCACGCCGGCGGCGACGAACGCCCCGGCGCGGGTGGAGATGGTGAACACAGGTGTCCCTTTCGACAGTGGTGTGCCCTTTCCTAACCGTCGGAAACGGGGTGCTGGGTTTCACCTGTGTAACGGCCATGCCTTTTCATGACCTACTCCGGACAGATGGCAGAGAGCGGACACGCCCCGCGCCCGTTCTCGGGCGCGGGGCGTCTTGCTGACTGCCGGTCAGGCCGCCTTGCCCGACCCCTCCGCCAGGTGCCGGACCCGGTCGAGGTCCGCCCCGGCGTCGGACAGGATGCCGCGGGCCGGGGACTCGGCCCGGGTGAGGCCGAGCAGGAGGTGCCCGCCGTGGATCTCCTTGGACCCGAGCCGGATCGCCTCGCGGAGCGCGAGCTCCAGAGACTTCTTGGCGTCCGGGGTGAACGGGATGTGCTTGCGGCGCCCGCGCACGGTGCGTCCCGCGCGGGCCAGTGCGCCCTCGCCGAAGGTGGCCTCGGTGGCACGCGTCACCTCGTCGAGGTCGATGCCGACGGCGGCCAGCGCGGCCGGGTCGAGCGCGTCGCCCGCGGCGATCCGGGCGCGGGCCCCCTCGACCAGGGCGGCGGTGTCCACCCCGCCGTCCGCGAGGGCGGTGCGGGCCGGGCCGGCGCTCTCGGCGAGGGCGACGAGCAGGTGGCGGCTGTCGATCTGGTCGCTGTGCGCGTCGCGGGCGACCTGCTGGGCGTCGACGACGGCGGAGCGGGCGTCCTTCGTGAACCTCTCGAACATCAGATCCTCCTGTTGTGCTTCTTGTGGACGGCCTGCCGGGTGACGCCGAGGGCGTCGGCGATCTCCTGCCACGACCAGCCGAGGCGCCGCGCACGCTCCACCTGGAGCGTCTCGAGGCGGTCGGCCAGCTCGCGCATCGCGCGGACGGCGCGCAGTCCTTCGGCGGGGTCGTCGCCGGCGGCGGACGCGGCGAGTGCTTGCTGGGTCATGTGTCAACTATGGTTGACACGACTGCCGGATGTCAACCCTGGTTGACAGAATTCGCCGAACGAGACGTGTACCACACACCTGTGCCGAAGAGCCCCGGAATACCGCCGGTTTCGTTCGGAACCACAAGCGATCCAGGGCTACCCTGTACGGGGATGTCTTGACGTCGAGACATCGCTTCAGCCGGGCTCCGGGCGACTACGACGTCCGAGGGCCGCATCCCGATGGAAGGACGCAGCAGGGTGGACCTGTTCGAATACCAGGCGCGCGACATCTTCGAGAAGCACGGCGTTCCCGTGCTGGGCGGGGTTGTCGCGACGACCCCCGAGGAGGCTCGCGAAGGCGCCGAGAAGCTGGGCGGCGGCACTGTCGTCGTGAAGGCCCAGGTCAAGACCGGTGGTCGCGGCAAGGCGGGCGGCGTCAAGCTGGCCCACTCGCCCGCGGAGGCGGCCGAGAAGGCCGGCGAGATCCTCGGCATGGACATCAAGGGTCACACCGTGCACCGCGTGATGATCGCCCAGGGCGCCAAGATCGCCGAGGAGTTCTACTTCTCGGTGCTGCTGGACCGGTCCAACCGCAACTACCTCGCCATGTGCTCCGTCGAGGGCGGCATGGAGATCGAGCAGCTCGCCGTCGAGCGCCCCGAGGCGCTGGCCCGCATCGCCGTCGACCCCGCCGTGGGCATCGACGAGGCCAAGGCCGCCGAGATCGTGGACGCCGCCGGCTTCGCCGAGGACATCAAGGGCAAGGTCGCCGAGGTCATCCAGGGCCTGTGGACCGTGTTCAAGGCCGAGGACGCCACGCTGGTCGAGGTGAACCCGCTGGTCAAGACGGAGGACGGCGAGATCGTCGCCCTCGACGGCAAGGTCACGCTCGACGAGAACGCCGGCTTCCGCCACGCGGACCACGCCGAGCTCGAGGACTCCGCCGCGGCCGACCCGCTGGAGGCGAAGGCCAAGGAGAACGACCTCAACTACGTGAAGCTCGACGGCGAGGTCGGCATCATCGGCAACGGCGCGGGCCTGGTCATGTCGACCCTCGACGTCGTCGCCTACGCGGGCGAGAAGCACGGCGGCGTCAAGCCCGCCAACTTCCTCGACATCGGTGGCGGCGCCAACGCGCAGGTCATGGCCAACGGCCTCGACGTGATCCTGAACGACGCGCAGGTCAAGTCGGTCTTCGTGAACGTCTTCGGCGGCATCACCGCCTGCGACGAGGTCGCCAACGGCATCGTGGGCGCGCTGGACATCCTCGGCGACGAGGCGTCCAAGCCGCTGGTCGTCCGCCTCGACGGCAACAACGTCGAGCTCGGCCGCCAGATCCTGAACGAGCGCAACCACCCGCTCGTCACCCTCGCCGACACCATGGACGGTGGCGCCGACCTCGCCGCCGCCAAGGCTGCCGCCGCCTGATCGCCCGCTGAAGACTTCGAAAGCAGAGACAAGAAGACAATGTCGATCTACCTGAACCAGGACTCGAAGATCATCGTCCAGGGCATCACGGGTGGCATGGGTGCCAAGCACACCGCCCTGATGCTGGACTCCGGCGCGACGATCGTCGGCGGCGTGAACGCCCGCAAGGCCGGCACCACGGTGACCCACAAGGACGCCTCCGGCGCCGACGTGACCCTCCCCGTGTTCGGCACCGTCAAGGAGGCCATGGCCGAGACCGGCGCGGACGTCTCCGTCGTCTTCGTGCCCCCGGCCTTCACCAAGGACGCGGCCATCGAGGCCATCGACGCGGGCATCGGCCTGCTCGTGGTCATCACCGAGGGCGTGCCGGTGCAGGACACCGCCGAGGTGTGGTCGTACCTGCAGGGCAAGGAGACCCGGATGATCGGGCCGAACTGCCCCGGCATCATCACCCCGGGCGAGTCGCTCGCCGGCATCACCCCGCACACCATCACGGGCAAGGGCCCGATCGGTCTCGTGTCGAAGTCGGGCACGCTGACCTACCAGATGATGTACGAGCTGAAGGACTTCGGCTTCTCGACCGCCATCGGCATCGGCGGCGACCCGATCGTCGGCACCACGCACATCGACGCGCTCGAGGCCTTCGAGAACGACCCGGAGACCAAGGCGATCGTGATGATCGGCGAGATCGGCGGCGACGCCGAGGAGCGTGCCGCCGAGTACATCAAGGCGCACGTCACCAAGCCGGTCGTCGGCTACGTCGCGGGCTTCACCGCCCCCGAGGGCAAGACGATGGGCCACGCCGGCGCGATCGTGTCCGGCTCGGCCGGCACCGCGGCCGCCAAGAAGGAGGCCCTCGAGGCCGTCGGCGTGAAGGTCGGCAAGACGCCGTCCGAGACCGCTGACCTCATGCGGGAGATCCTGCAGGGTCTCTGACCCTGACCGACGACGGCGGCTCCCTCGTAGGGGGAGCCGCCGTCGTCATGTCTGGAGACGTGACGCCTGCCTGCCACCGGGCGGGGTGAGTTCGTGGACAGCGGTGAGTTCATGGACAACGGTGTGACGGTGAACCACAGTGTCGTCGTGAACAACAAGGAGCCGAGGCGTCGAGTCCATCCGTACTGGGGATCCCTCGTAGCTGCCGGAGTCGTGACGGTCCTCGGGATGGTGCTCCTGGTGCAGATGGGTTACAGCGCGGACGCAAGTGCTGAGGACCTGCCCGAATGGCGATACCACGTCCCCTGGGGAGTTTTCGGGACCGGGCTCGTCGGACTCGTCGCCCTGGGGGCGGCTGGGCCCTTTCTTCTGCGGCCGCGAGGTCCTCGCTCCTGAGTGCTGGTTCGCAAAAGGGGCGTTCCTACACCAGTTCCCCCGGTGAACTCCATACCCGGCCGTAATATCTCCCGAAGTTCACCCGGGCCACGCCGAGGGATGTCCCCGGGCTGACGCCGCGGCGCGGGTGAAGATTGCCGGGTGAGCGCACCACCCCGCCCGAGCACGGCCACCCGTTCCTCCGGCGCCCGTACGTCCCGCCCGGCGGGCAACCGTCCGACGGCCCGCCGTGGCCGCCTGGTCGAGCCGCCCGCTCCCGAGCAGGGGTCGTTCGCCCTCTCCCACGTCGTCGCCGGCGTGCTCTCGGCCGCCCAGGCCCTCGTCCTGTCCCTCGCCGTCGTGGTGCTCCCGGCGGTGGTCGCCTACCTCGTGGGCACGGCCACGCTCGCCTCCGCGACGGACACCCCGGACGACGGCGTCCAGGTCCGCTCCGCCATCGACGTCGCCACCGGGCTCTGGCTGCTGGGGCACGGCGTCCCGCTGACCGCCGACGACGTGACGATCACCCTCGCCCCACTCGGCATCGCGGCCCTCGCGCTCTTCGCCGTCTACGCCTCGGCCAAGCGGTTCGCCGCGACGTCGGTCCCCGCCTGGGCGGCGGGCACCGTCACCTACGGCCTGTGCACGACGGCGGTCGCCGCCCTCGCGGGCAGCGCCCCTGGCTGGTCGCTCGCCCTGGCGCTGCCGGCCGGCCTGGTCATGGGCGGGCTCGGCATGGCGCTGGGCATCCTGGCGCGGCCGGACGCGCCGACACCGGCCGAGCTCGGCGAACGGGCCGAGGTGGTCGCCCAGCGGCTCACCGGCTTCGA
Source organism: Promicromonospora sp. NPDC060204 (assembly GCF_042728455.1). Lineage (NCBI taxonomy): Bacteria > Bacillati > Actinomycetota > Actinomycetes > Micrococcales > Promicromonosporaceae > Promicromonospora > Promicromonospora sp. NPDC060204. The sequence goes on along the minus strand of NZ_JBHWZO010000232.1, from coordinate 1,823 downwards.
CCTGGTCCCCGCCACGCTGCGACTCGGGCTGCGCGGCGGCGCGGTGGTGGTCGCGCTGCTGACGGGCGCGGCCGCGCTCCTGGTCGTGGCGTGGGCGCTGGCGGGCCGGGCCACGTCGTCGGACATCGTCACCGCCCTCGAACCGGGCTGGACCGGCGGGATCGTGTTCGCCGTGGCGCAGCTCGCGCTGCTGCCCAACCTGCTGCTCTGGGCGGTCGCCTGGCTCGCGGGGCCGGGCTTCGCCGTGGGTGAGGGGACGAGCTTCACGGTGTTCGGCACGGTCTCCGGGCCACTGCCCGCGGTGCCGCTGCTCGGGGCGCTGCCGGGGGAGGACTGGGCCAACCCGGTCAGCGCCTGGGCGCCCCTGCTCGTGGTCGCGTGCGGCGTCGTGGCGGCCCTGTTCGTGTGGCGCCGGCTGGAGCCGTCGCTGGTCCGCTGGTCGGACGTCGGCTGGGTGCTCGGCGGCATCGTCGTCGTGCCCGGGGTGTTCGTGCTGCTGGGCCAGCTGGCGGCCGCGGGCGCGGCCGGCCCGGGCCGGCTCGCCGAGGTGGGCGCCGACCCGCTCGTGACCGCGGGCCTCGTGGCCGCCGAGGTCGGCGGGGGAGCGATGGCCGTGCTGCTGGGCGCCAAGCTGGACGTGGTGGCGCGGCGCGGCGAGATCGGGGAGGACCTCGTGGAGTGGCTGCGTCGGCCGGCTCCGGTGGGCGGTGGTGTCTCGCGCGAGGAGTCCTCGGACGGCCTGGTGCGGGACGGCGGGACGCCGGAGGGCGAGGGCCGGTCCGACGATCCGGACCTCGCGGCGGAGCTCGGGTTCAGGGACCCGCCGAGCGAGAGCGACGAGGACGCGGGCGCACCCGTCGCGGACGCGGGCACACCCGTCGCGGACGCGGCGCCGTCCGGGGACTGGGCGAGGGTCGCGGCGTACGCCGTCTCGAACCCTGAACCGGACGCGGCACCCGAACCGGACACCGGGCCGGCGGCTGGTCCGGACGGTGGCGACGAGGCTCGCGAGGCGGGCCCGGGAAAGTAGGCTGGGGCCCGTGCAGACGCCCTCCGGTCACCCCGTCGAGTCCACATCCGCCAAGCGCCTGGTGGTGCTCGCCTCGGGCGGCGGGTCCAACCTCGCCGCGCTGCTCGCGGCGCACGACGACGCCGCGTACGGCGCGCGCGTGGTCGGCGTCGTCACGGACCGGCCGACGGCGGGAGCGCTCGACCTGGCGCGGGACGCCGGGGTGGCCTCCGCCGTCGTCGCGCTGAAGGACTTCGAGGACCGTGCCGCCTGGAACGACGGCGTGCTCGAGGCCATCTCGGTGTTCCAGCCCGACTACGTGATCCTGGCCGGGTTCATGCGCATCCTGGCGCCGGGCGTCGTGCGCAAGTTCGAGGGCCGGATGATCAACACGCACCCGGCCCTGCTGCCCAGCTTCCCGGGCGCGCACCCCGTGCGCGACACGCTCGCACACGGCGTCAAGATCACCGGGTGCACCGTGCACCTGGTGGACGACGGCGTCGACACCGGCCCGATCGTCGCCCAGACCGCCGTCCCGGTGCAGGACGGCGACGACGAGCCCACCCTGACCGAGCGGATCAAGGTCGCCGAGCGCGCGCTCCTGGTCGAGACCGTCGGCCGCCTGGCGCGTGAGGGCCTGCACGTCACGGGCCGCAAGGCCGCGATCGGCCGCTGACCGCCGAGGCTACGCCGTCGGGCCGCCGTCGGGCCGCCGCCCGTCCGCCCGCCCGTCCGTCCGTCGGTCCGCCCGCCCGTACTGGCACCTTTCCTTTGAGGCCCAGGTTTCTTCGCTTTGCGACCGCCCAAAGCGAAG
>NZ_JBHWZO010000231.1:0-10144 GCF_042728455.1 Promicromonospora sp. NPDC060204 | reverse complement strand
CCTGATCGGCTGCGACTCGGTGCTGGACCTGGACGGGGTGGCGCTCGGCAAGAAATATCAGTCCTTGACGACCGCGCCGCCGTCGGCGACGAGCGGCACCCCGTTCTCCGGGGTCGCCGGGGTGTCGTCCGCGTCCGCCTCCGGGGCCGACGCCGACGTGGAGAGCTCGAACGGCTCTCCGTCGTGCTTCTCGACCCCGGTGTCGACCGTCTCCGCCAGCACCTGGACCGCCAGCTCCCGTTTCAGGACGAGCGGGTCGCTGGAGAGGTCCTTCCAGAGCGCGACGCAGAGCACCAGCATCACCACGACGAACGGCAGCGCCGAGACGATGGTGATGTTCTTCAGGCCGTTCAGCGCCGCTGCCGGGTCGTCACCACCGGCCAGCAGCATCGCGGCGGCCACGGCACCCGTGCTCACGCCCCAGAAGATCACCGACTTCTTGGTGGGGTTCTCGGCGCCGTTCTCGGAGAGCCCGCCCATGATGATCGAGGCCGAGTCTGCGCCGGTGACGAAGAAGATCGCCACGAGCACGACGGCGAGGATCATCAGCGCGAGCCCGACCCACTCCGGCACCGGCAGGGCGCCGAGCATCTGGAAGAAGATGAGGTCGAAGTTGATGTCGGCCCCGCCCTGGCCGATCGCGGCGAGCGCCGCGCCGGTGTCCTGCGCCTGCTCAGCACGCTCCTGCAGGCCGATGGCGCCGCCGCCGAAGATCGCGAACCACACCGTGGACACGATGGACGGCACCAGCAGCACGCCGGTGACGAACTGGCGCACCGTGCGGCCGCGCGAGATGCGGGCGATGAACGGGCCGACGAACGGCGTCCAGGACACCCACCAGGCCCAGTAGAAGATGGTCCAGGAGCCCATCCAGTCCGCGAGCGCCTGGTCGCCGGACGCCGCGGTGCGCGAGGCCATCTCCGGCAGGTCGCCGACGAAGGCGCCGAGGGAGGCGGGCAGCACGTTGAGGATGAACAGCGTGGGTCCGCCGATGAAGACGATGACCGCGAGCAGGAGCGCGAGCCACATGTTGGCGTTGGACAGCCACTGGATGCCGCGCTCGATGCCGGAGACGGCGGAGAGGACGAACAGGCAGGTCAGGACGGCGATGATGACCACGAGGGTGGCCGTGCCGACGGACTCCATGACGCCCGAGTGCTGGATGCCGCCGCCGATCTGCAGGGCGCCGAGGCCCAGGGAGCAGGCGGAGCCGAAGAGGGTCGCGAGGATCGCGAGGATGTTGATGACCCGGCCGCCAGCGCCGTTGACGGCCTTGCGGCCGAAGAGCGAGGTGAACATCGAGCTGAACAGCTGCGCGCGGCCCAGGCGGTAGGTGCCGTAGGCCATGCCGAGTCCCACGATGGCGTACATCGCCCAGGGGTAGAGGGTCCAGTGGAACAGGGTCTGCCCCATCGCGGTGGACGCGGCGGCGGGGGTGGACCCGTCGACGGTGCCGGGCGGGGGCGCCATGTAGAAGTACAGGGGCTCACCCACGCCGTAGAACATGAGGCCGATGCCCATGCCGGTCGCGAACATCATCGCGATCCAGGACGGGGTGGAGAACTGGGGCTTCTCGCCGTCCTGCCCCAGGGGGATCTTGCCGAACTTGCCCATCGCCACGACGATCACGAAGACGGTGAAGATGGTGGCCGCGGTGACGAACAGCCAGCCGAAGTTCTTCAGGACGGCGCTCAGCGCGCTGTCGGCCACCGCGCCGAGGCTGTCGGGGCTGGCGAAGCCCCACACGATGAACGCGAGAGCGATCAGGCCGGCGACGCCGAAGACGATCCGGTCGGTCCCGACGCGGTGGTCCTGCGGGCCGCGTGCGGCCCGTTCGACCCGGCGTGCGGCGTGCTGGACACGCCCCAGCAGGGTCTTGGTGGTTTCTGAAGTACTCATCACAACGGCCCTCCTTTCCGCCCGGGTCTGCCGGTGGTCACACGGGAGGGCCAGGACTCCTTTACACATGAAGCGGCATTTACAGAGCGCTTCACGTTAGCATCACACCTGCTTTTCACCCCGGCGAGGGGAGGCGGCGGGCGGCGGCACGCCCGGGAGCGCGCCGCCGTCGGTCAGCCCTTGAGGCCGCTGTGCGCGAGCCCCTGGACGAACTGCTTCTGCGCCACGAGGAAGACGGCCAGGACGGGCAGCACGGTGAGCGTCGTCGCTGCTAGCTGGACGTTCCACATGGGCCCGCCGTACGCGTCGACGTACTGCGTCAGCGCCTGCGGGAGCGTGAAGTTCTCCTTGCTGGACAGGTACACGATGGGTTCGAGGTACAGGTTCCAGGACTTGAGGAACGTGAAGATCGCCACGGCGCCGAGGGCCGACCGCGACAGCGGGACCGCGATGCGCCAGAAGACGCCCCAGCGACCGAGGCCGTCGATCCGGCCGGCCTCCTCCAGCTCGGTGGGCAGCCCCAGGAAGAACTGGCGCATGATGAACACGGCCAGGACGGCGGGCGCCCCGAGCACCGGGATCACGATGAGCGGCCAGTGCGTGTTGATGAGCCCGAGGCTGTTGACGATCCGGAACAGCGGGACGATCGTCACCTCCGAGGGCACGAGCAGCCCCACGAGCACCAGGACGAACAGCGCGTTGGCCCCGGGGAAGCGGATCCGCGCGAACGCGTAGCCCGCCATCGCCGCCACGAGCATGGTGCCGACCGTGACCAGCACCGCGATGTAGAGCGAGTTCCAGTACTGCTGCGCGAACGGCTGCAGCGTGAACACCCGCCCGTAGGCCTCCAGCGACGGGTCCTGGGGCCAGATGGTCGGCACCCGGCGCAGGATCTCGCTCATCGGCTTGAGGCTGGAGGTCGCCATCCACCAGGTGGGGAAGACGAACGGCACGCTGAGCACGGCCAGGACCAGCACGAGCAGCCAGCGGGTCAGGCGCCCGCGGGCCCGGGCGCCCAGGCCCCGGCGGCGCGGGGCCCGGGCCGCGGACCCGGGCGCCCAGGCCCCGGGCAGCAGGTCGGACGTCGTGCCCGGCTTCGTGTCCGACCTCGGGTCGGACCGCACGTCAGACTTCATGGAAGACCCACCTCTTGCGCGACTGCCACTGCAGCAGCGTCAGTACGAGGACGATGAGGAACAGGAGCACCGCCAGGGCGCTGGCGTAGCCGAACTCGTTGAACCGGAACGCCTGCTGGTACAGGTAGTAGACGAGGACCGTGGTCGAGTTGCCCGGACCACCGCCGGTCAGCACGTCGATCTGGGCGAAGACCTCGAGCGAGCCGACGATCGTGATGATCGAGACCAGCAGGATCGTCGGGCTGATCAGCGGCAGGGTGATCGAGCGGAACCGCCGCCACGCGCCGGCTCCGTCCAGCCGGGCCGCCTCCTGCAGCTCCTCGGGCACGCCCTGCAGCGCGGCGAGGAACAGGATCATGTTCAGCCCGACGTTCTTGAACACCTGGACGATGATCACGGCGACCATGGCCGTGGTGGGGTGCCGCAGCCAGTTCGGCCCCTGGACGCCGACCTGCCCCAGGAACCCGTTGATGCCGCCGTCGGCCTGGAGCAGGAAGCTCCAGACGATGGTCCAGGCGACCAGCGAGACGACGACCGGCGAGAAGAAGAAGGTCCGGAACGTGGTGGTCCCGGGCAGCTTCTGGTTGAGCAGGACGGCGAGCAACAGCGCCAGCGCGATGTTCACCACGACGAGCCCGATCGAGAACCACAGGGTCGCGAGCAGCGCGTCCGCCAGCCCGGGGTCGGACGCCATGCGCTGGTAGTTCTCCGCCCCGACGAACGTGAAGGTGTTCGCCAGGACGTTCCACTCGTGCAGCGAGTACCAGACCACCATGCCGAGCGGCAGGACCACGAAGGCGAGGGACCCCAGGACCACCGGGGCGACCATGGTGTACCCGATGAGCCAGTCGCGGCGCACCGCCGCTGACGCCGTTGCCACGATCAGTCCTCCAGCAGCGGCGTGATCGCCGAGCAGGTGTCGGCCAGGACGGCCTCGACGTCGGCGTCCTCGACCCAGAGCGCGTCGAGCTCGGCGCGCACCGTCTCCGACAGCTTGGCGAAGTTCTTGTGCGCCGGCTTGGTCACCGCGTCCTCGACGCCGTCGACGACCACGGCCTCGAGCTGGTCGGCGGTGAGCTTCGGGTTGGCCGCGGCCAGGCTGTCCCCGTTGAGCAGGGACTGGCGGGGCGGCGGGAAGTAGGCCGCGAGCTGCTCCGCGTTCTCGGGGTTGGTGAAGTACGCGAGGAAGTCGGCGGCGACGTCCGGGTGCTCGCTCGCGGCGAAGACCCCGACCCCGGCCTGGCCCACGACGTTCTGCTTGCCGGCCGGACCCTCGGGCATGGGCACGATGTCCCAGTGGAACGAGTCGTCGAGCGACGACGCCCGGCTGATCTGGGTGATCGTCATCGCGGCGTCCCCGGCGAAGAAGTCGGCGGTGGTGCCCGGCGTCGGCAGGGCGCCGTCGGTGAACACGGCGTCGTGGAACCAGGTCATGGCGTCGACCATCTCCGGCTCCGTGAACGTGCACTGGGTCCCGTCCGCGCTCCACGGGGCCGCCTTCCACCCGGCCCAGACCGTGGCCAGGTTCTCCCACGCCTGGTAGTCGAAGTCCCGCACCACCAGGCCCTGCTTGCCGGAGTCCGCGGCCGTCGCCGCGGCGATGTCCCGGGCGGCGTCGAAGGTCCACTTGCCGTCCGCGACCAGGTCGACCGGGTTGGGCTGGCCCGCCGCCTCGATCTGGTCGGTGTTGACGAACATCGCGAACGGGCTGTTGGAGAACGGGTAGGCGTACAGGCCCTCGCCGTCCTGCCACAGCGACAGGGCGCTGGGCACCAGGTCGTCGTACGCGTAGCCCTCGGTGCCCTCGAGCACCGGGGCCAGGTCCACGAGCGCGCCGCTGGCCACGAACTCCGGGGCGTTGCTCTCGAAGATCCACGCCAGGTCCGGGGCGTTGCCGCCCGCGAGCTGCGTGGTCAGCGCCGTCGTGTAGTCCTCGAACGGGATGGTCTCGAACTTCACGCTCGCGACCAGCTCCGGGTTGTCGGCCACGTAGGCGTCCGCGATGGACTGGAACAGGTCGAGCTGGGTCTCGTCCGCCGTCCAGACGGTCATCCGCAGGTCGACGGGCTCGGACGGGGTCTCGGGCTCGCCGACGGGCGCATCGGTCCCGCCCGCGCAGGCGGACAGGGCCAGGGCCGTCCCGAGGACGGCGGCGGTTCCCGCCGTCCTGCGGGTCCGGGGGTGCAGTGCAGACATCAGTTCTCCTTTGAACAGGGGGTGCGTCAGTGAGGGTGGACGCCGTCGGCGTCAGAGCGGATGGACGCCGTCGGCGTCAGTACGGGTGGGCCTCGGCCGGCCAGCGGAGCTCGACGCCGGAGGCGACGAGCTCGGCCTGGTAGTCGGCGAGCAGGTCCGGCTCGGACTGGACGGAGTGCGGGGTGCGGCCGGTGGCGAGGCAGTGCGCGGCGAGGTGCCCCGCCGCCTCGCCGACGTTCCACTCGACCGGGTGCAGCCGGTAGCACCCGTTCGTGATGTGGGTGGTGCCGATGTTCTTGTTGCCCGCGAGCAGGTTGGTCGTGCGCCGCGGCAGCAAGGCCCCGAGCGGGATCTCGAACGGGGTGGACGGCACGTCGATGTACGTGTCGCCGCCGGTGGAGGGGTGGAGGTCGATCCGGTACATGCCCACGCCCACCGAGTCCGCGTACCGGGTGGCGCCCCGGTCGCCGCGCACGGCGTAGGAGACGTCGTTCTCGGTGACCGTCGTGACCGCCTTGATGCGGCGGGACTCCCGGTGGTAGGCGGCCTGGGCCAGCCCGTCCGGGTTGCCCATGACGTCGGGGCGCAGGCGCAGGCCCGGGAACCCCGTGCCGCCGTCGGCGCGCGGCGCCTCGGTCTGCATCCAGTACAGCATCGAGAGGCTGAGCTGCCGGGCGTCGGCGATCCGCGCCTCCTCCTCCGCGCGGGAGACGTCGAGCACGTGGCCCAGGAAGTAGTCGATGCTCGGCCAGTTCACGAGGCACAGGTCGCTCTCGTAGAAGCCCGGCTCGTGCAGGTCGCGCGCGGCGATGCGGCGGAACAACCAGAGGTTGCCGTCGCCGGCGTTCTTGGACTGGTCGGCGTCCACGGCGAGCGGGTCGTCGCCCGGGTTGGGGGTGAACGACCGCTTCTCCAGCGCGAGCGTGCGCGGGTTGGGCGCCGTCCACGACAGGAGCTGCTCGCCGCCCCAGGCGGCGGGCGCGTAGGTGCGCCAGAAGTCGTAGCGCTCCGGCTTGTCGATCGTGTGGTCGCCGTCCGTGTGCTCGACGACGAAGCACACGCTCAGGGCCTGGACGTTGTCCGGCTGGGCCTCGTCCGGGGCGCTGGGCTCCCCCGTCTCGTGCCGCGACTCGAAGCCGGTGACGTACTCCGTACCCGTGAGCGGCAACAGTTCGCCGGTCTCGGTCGCGTCGATCGTGTACGCCGCGGCGACCGTCACGTCCGCGCCGCCGACGACGGAGCGGAGCGTCACCGAGGTGACCCGGTCGCCGTCGGTGGTGGCCGACGTCGGGCGGACGCGCTCCAGCAGCCGGATGCGACCCGCCGAACGGTAGGGGGCGAGCATCTCCTCCAGCACGCCGACGGCGACCCGCGGCTCGTGGCACAGCTTGGACACCCACCCGGCGCCCGGGTTGAGCTCTGCCCGGCCGCGCGCCCCGTCGGTCAGCGGGTAGCGCCGCCGGTAGACGTCGCGGATGCCGTCACGCAGCGCGCGGTAGCGGGCCGTCACGCCGAACCGCTCCACCCAGGGGTGCTCGTCCGGCGGCACGCCCTGCGACGTGAGCTGCCCCCCGATCCACGGGTGCTCCTCGGTGAGGACGACGCTCGCGCCCCGGTCGGCGGCGGCCAGCGCGGCGGCGATGCCGCCGAGCCCCGCGCCCACCACGAGCACGTCGGTCTGCAGGTCTTGATGGGTCACGCGTGGTCCGTCCTGTCGTCAGTCTCTGTTCGGGTGCTGGTGCGTGTGCCCGGGGGCGGCGGCGCGACGGTGGCGCCCTCCACGTCCGGGCACACGAGGACCTGGTGCAGCTCGGCGTCCGTCACGGCCGCGGGCCGCCGGCTGTCGCGCTCCCGCCGCGGCTCGTCGTCGGACACGAGGCGCGAGAGGAGGTAGAGCGCGCGGGCGCCCATCTCCTCGCGGGGCACGGAGAAGCCGGACCACTGCCGGCCGCCGCGCCGCGGGTGGTGCGGCTGCCCGAGCAGCAGCACGGACACGTCGTCGGGCACGCGCCGGCCGCGCCGTTCGAGCTCGTCGGCGAGCTCCTCGGGGTGGTTCTCCGGGGCCACGACGACGGCGGTGAAGCGCTGGTCGACGATCTCGGCCGCGGTGGCGGCGACGTCCTCCAGCTCGACGAACCGGGTGGTGAGCCCGTGCGCCTTCATCGCGGTGCGGTAGCCCTCGACACGGTCGAGCGTGGGCTGGTCGGTGCCGCGCATCCCCACGTAGCCGATGCGCTGGTGGCCGTGCGCGACCAGGCGGTCGATCTGCCGCACGGTCCCGCCCACGTAGTCGGCGCCCACGTACGGCAGCCGGCCCCCGTCGCTGCCGCGCTTGCCGATGAAGACGAAGGGGTAGTTGGTGTCGAGCAGGTGCTGCAGCTCACCGCGGTGCTCGTGCTGCCCGAGCAGCAGGCAGCCGTCGGCGACGCCGAGCCGCTGCCAGCCATCCCGGGTGAGCCGGCGGCGGCCGTCCGCCACCGGGGCGCTGGTGAACAGCAGGATGTCGACGCCCAGCCGCTCGGCGGCGTGCTCGATCCCGGTCAGGAACGGCCCGTAGAAGTCCCGGCTGGCGCGCGGGAACGTGGCCTCGTACGTGAAGACGCCGAGGATCTGGGCGAGCCCGCCCGCGAGGCGCTGCGCGGCCGGGTTGGCCGTGTAGCCCGTGATGCGGATGGCGTCCAGCACGCGCTGGCGCGTCTCCTCGCTGATCCGCACGCCCGCCGGCGTGCTGCCGTTGAGCACGAACGAGACGGTGGCCTGGCTGACGCCCGCCATGGCGGCGACGTCCGTCTGGGTGATGCGACGACGTGGCACGGCTCCTCCTCGAAACGCCCGGTCGGGTCATCGTTGACCCCGGGAGTCTCACGGGCGGCCGAGCGTGCGGTCAATCTGATGATGCGCATTATTAGTAACCGCCCCCGCAGGGCCCGTGCGGCCCGGAAACGCCGGCCGGGCTGCCGTCGGCGCCCGATGTGGCGCATTATCAGCGGCCGCGTCGATGGACTTGATTACCTCCCTTGACCGGCCGTCCGGTGCGCCCGAAGGCTGGCGCGGTCGTGACACACGACGTCATGCCACTGCGACGAAGGAGTACGCATCATGGCTGTTCCCACCGCGCGCCGGGCCCTCGCCGGCGCCACCCTCGCCCTCGTGGTCGCGCTGATACCGGGCATGACCCAGGCGGCGACCGCCGCGCCGCCGGGTCATGGCGCACCCGGGGCGCCCGGGGCCGCGCTGCCGGTCTTCACGTCGACCGGACCGATCGTCGACCCGCTCGACGACACGCTCCCCCACAACCCCAACCAGGAGTTCATCTTCCCGTCGGTGTTCCACGCCGGGGCGCACCTGAGGGACCCGCTGGGCGAGTGGTACGTCTACTACGCGCCGCACGACGACCCGGGCGGCATCAACCTGATGTACGCCGACTCCCTCGACGGGCCGTGGACCCAGTACGAGGGCAGCCCGGTGGTCTCCAACCAGTGGGAGGACATCTACGACGTCCCGCACGTCTCCTCCCCCGACGCCGTGTGGAACGCCGCCGAGCGCAAGATGTACCTGTACTTCCACGGCGACAACACGGTGACCCGCTACGCGACCTCGACCGACGGCGTCACCTTCGACTACGGCGACGAGGCGGTCACCACCGAGATGGTCGACGCCGCCCAGCCCGGCCGGCACGCCACCGAGACGTCGTACGCGCGGGTCTTCCCCAACCCCGACCGGTCCTCCCGCGACCGCTGGGCGATGCTGTTCATGACCAACTACGACACGAACGTGCGGCACATCAACCTGGCGTACTCGCGGGACGGCAAGGACTGGCGGGTCGAGCCCGAGCCGATCGTGACGCCGGGACCGGCGGAGGGCACGAACGTGTCGGCCGCCGACCTGTGGCGCTGGAAGGGCAAGGACTACATCGTCTACGGCTCCACCGTCGGCACGATCTTCGCGCGCCAGGTGGACCGGACCCTCACCGAGGTGGGCGAGCCCGAGCCGCTGTTCATCCCCCGGCCGGCGCCGCCCGAGGCCGGGCGGGCGTCGTCCCCGCAGATCGTCACCGACCGCGGCACGACGCACCTGATCTACGAGTACGGCGAGCGGTCGCACACGACCATCGGGCACGCGGTGCTCGACCCCGACGGCGTCCGGGACCCGCTCAACACCCGCCCCGAGGACCCGATGTACGCGCAGTGCACCGGCGCGGGCTCCGACGAGCTCGACGGCTCGTCGCTGGACCGCGCGCTCTGGTCGACGGCGGTCCGCGGCGGCCTGGACCGCTCGGTCGTGGCCGACGGCGCGTGGCGCATCCCGACGTACTCCGGCAACTCGACGTCGGCCCCGCTGGTGCTGCAGCCGGCGCCGGGGACGCCCTGGGAGGTGACGACGCAGGTCACGCTCGACCCGCAGGTCAACTTCCAGCAGGCGGGCCTGATCGTCCGGCGCGACGACGCCAACTCGGTACGGATCGACATCTCGCACGTCGACGCCGGCAAGCGGTTCGACTTCGTCTGGCGCAACAACGGGGTGGACCGGAACAACGCGTGGACGGCGGAGGACTCCGCGCTGGCCCCACCGGAGACGGGTGACACCGTGTGGCTGCGGATCACGAACCACGGCGAGTGGCTGACCGCCTCGTACAGCGTGGACGGCGCGACGTTCGTCAACCTCGGGCGCGCCACCCCGGCCGGCCAGCTCGCCGCGACCGACGTCGGGCCGTTCGCCTACCGGGGGCCGGCGGCGACGCCCGAGCTCACGGCGGCGTTCGACTGGATCCGGTTCACGCCCGATGCCGAGGAATTGGCCGCCTGCGAGTGAGGGCGGTATGGCGCTGCAGGAGCCGGGTGGTCGGTAGAACGTCAGATGGTCGGTAGAAGGTCAGGTGGAGATCCTCGACCTGCTGCTCGACCTCCAGGACC
>NZ_JBHWZO010000230.1:0-10217 GCF_042728455.1 Promicromonospora sp. NPDC060204 | reverse complement strand
AGCGCTCAGGTCACCCAGGTGACCTGAGCGTCTGACACCCGGGTCAGGCCTCGCCCGGGAGGGCCTTGCGGATCACCAGGCGGGTCCACGCGCCGAGGAAGACCCGGTCGTTCTCCTCGATCTCGCGGCGCACGCCCTGGTTCAGGGGGCTGTCCGGCAGCGGGTCGCCCGCCGCCGCCACGAAGGTCCCGTTCGACGAGCCCAGGTCCTCGACCCACCAGCGCTGGCCGTCGGTCGTGAGCTGGCAGTGCCGCCGGGACACCCCGGGGTCGCTGCCGCAGTCGATGTCCGGGTGGATGCCGCGCGACCTCGACGGCCGCCCGACCAGCAGGCTGCGCTGCCGCAGCGTGACGAGGCCGGGCAGGCCCGCGGACGGCATCGGGTCCTCCGGCCGCTCGTGCGCGTACCAGTCGGGGTCCACCCAGATCTCGGCCACCCAGGCCTCGTCGCCCGGGACGGGCGGCGCGGCCAGCCCGCCGCCGTCCGGCGACGGCGCGGGGGCAGGGGCGGGCACTCCGGCGGACGCCGGCGCCCCGGCCGGCCCGGGCACTCCCGCCGACACCGGCGCCGAGGCCACGGATGCCGACCCGGCCGGCTCGCCCGACGGCGTCCCGACCGGCACCGGTGCCGAACCCGCCGACGCCGAGCCGGCCCCCGCCACGGAACCGCTCGCGGGCTGCGTCGCGTCCAGGTCGCCGAGGTCCAGGCCGGACGTCGGCGGGGGCGGCGGAGCCGGCGTGCCGGTGGTGAAGTCGTACCCGCAGTTCTCGCAGAACAGGGAGTCGGCCGGGGACACGTCGCCGCAGTTCGGGCAGGTCACGGGGCCCGCGGAGGCCGTCGCGGGCGCGGCCGGCGCACCACCGGACGCGCCCGTCCCGGTCGCGACGCTCCCGGGTGCGGCGGACCCGCCGGACGACGCGGCGCCGGCGCCCGCGGGGATCGGGGTGCCGCAGACGTCGCAGTAGTCCGTGGCCTGGCTGGTGTGTCCCTCCGGACAGACGACGGTCATGCGCGCCGGACCCGGGTCGTCTTGGTGGAGGCGGTGTCGAGTGCCATCTCGTCCAGCTTGGCGGTGTTGCGCTTGAGCCGCACGGTGCCTTCCTCCTCGTTCTCGACCTCCACGATCTTGCGCAGGCGCGACGTGGCCTCGTCGTTGCCGGTCTCGGCGGCGAGCTGCACGGCCCGGCCGAGCTTCACGGTCGCCGTCGCCTCGTCGCCCGCTGCCTTGGCCGCCAGGCCCTCCTGGATGGCCGAGGCGAGCTCGGCCTGGCCCGTGTAGTGCGCCACCTCGGGGCTGATCCGGGCGGTGAGCGTGGAGTCGTCCGACCACTTGGCCTTGACCAGGCCCGACGCCTGCACCTCGCCGCCCACCGCGACCTGGACCCGCGCCGCGAGCTGCTCCGAGCCCACGGGCTTGGCCGCCACGCGCACGGCCACGTGGTAGTCGCGGGTCTCGTCGGCCCACGCGCCGGTGGGGAACCCGCTGGTCAGCGGGTTCACCTCGGTACGACGGCTCGTCAGGTCGTCCACCTCGGGGGCCACCTGCTTGACGAACAGGACCTGCGACCCCTGCGGCGCCCACACCCGCAGGTCGACCGCGGCGACGCCGCGCGCCATGGACTTGCGCACCAGGGCCGCGAAGTCCTCGGCGATGTCCTCCGGCCGCGCGATGAGGTCGACGGTGCCGAGCAACGCCGTCGAGATCTTGCGCAGCTCCCCGACCACCCAGCGGTCGCCCACGCCGCGGGCGTCGCACTGGAAGTGGCCCGTGACGTCCTCGATCATCCGGTCCAGGTGCATCGACGGCTCGGACTCGTTCTTGCCGTCGGTCAGCAGGATCAGGTGCTTCTGCGCCGCCGGGACCGTCTCGAACAGGTCGTCCGCGAGCCGCAGCCACGTCGAGATGGCCGTGCCGCCGCTGGCCGACATCGTGGAGATGGCGCGCTTGGCCTCGCTGCGGGCGCCGGGCTCCATGGCCACCATCGGCACGCGGGCGTTGGGGTAGGGGAAGATCCGGGTGGCCACGTGCGAGCCGCCGATGATCGCGAACAGCGTGCCGTCCGGGATCTGGTCCACGGCGACGGCGGCGGCGTGCTTGGCGGCCTCCATGTTGCGGCCCTGCATGGACCCGGACGTGTCGACGGCGACGATCTCGGCGACCTGTCCCGTGCCGCCGGCGTCCGCGGTGGCGCTCGCGCCCGCGGTGACGCCGACGGCCCCGGCCGTCCCGGCGCCGGTGCAGGTCACGGACACGATGGCGTGCACGTCGGTGCCGCCGTCGGACAGGAACTCGTTCTGGAAGACCTCGGCGGAGAACTCGGCCACGGTGGCTCCTCTCGGTTACGGCAGGCTAACGCTGCTCGGTGACAGTCGGGTCGATCCGGGCGAGCGCGGCGGTGATGTTGTCCCGCCCGCCCTGGGCGTTGGCCCAGCGGACGAGCGCCGCCGCGGCGGCGTGGGGCTCGCCGCAGCCGGCGAACCTGCGCACGAGCTCGCCCATCTGGTGCGCGTCGGAGCAGTAGTTCCACAGGCCGTCCGAGCAGACCAGGAGCCAGCCGGGCCCGGACGGGACGGTCGCGGCGCACCGCGCGTCGGTGTCGGGGGCGTCGGGACCGAGCCAGCGCGTGATGGCGTGCGCCTGGGGCGACGTCTCCGCCTGGGCGCGCGGCACGCCCGCCGCGATCATCTCCTGCGCCCACGAGTCGTCGACGCTGAGCTGCTCGGCCGGCCCGGCGTCCGGCAGCCAGTACACGCGCGAGTCGCCCAGCCACCCGGCGACGATCAGGTCGTGGTCCACGACGGCGGCCACGAAGGTGCACGACGGCGGGTCGTCCGCCACGTTCGTCCCCTTGGTCGCGGCGAGCTGCTCCGCCGCGCCCCGCACTGCCTGGCCGGCCGCGCGCGACGCCGCGACCATCGCGTCGGTCCAGCCGGCGATGCGCCGGCTGGTGGCGCCCGCGACGGAGCTCGACCCCTCGGGCCCGTAGGCCACGAGCACGTCCCGGGCGGCGCGGCTCGCGGCGAGCGAGGCGACGTCGGAGTCCGGGGCGCTGGAGACGCCGTCGCACACCACGAGCGCGGCGAAGGTGCTGCTCGCGGCGAGCGCCATCGCGTCCTCGTTGCGGGCGTGCCGGATGCCCCGGTCGCAGACGCCGGCCACCCAGGCGGCCGGGCGCTCCTCGAAGTGGTCGCGCTCGGACTGGCCGGGGGCGCCGCAGTCGGCGCAGTAGCCGTCGTCGGCGATCTGGCCGCCGCAGGCGGCGCACTTGCGCCGCCCGGCCTCGCCCGTCGCCGGGTCGAGGTCGAGCACCGTGGGGGCCACGTCCAGGGTCACCTCGGACGGCAGGGACGGGTCGTCGGCGACGGCGCCCAGCGAGGTGCCGCAGTTCTCGCAGAACCTGGCGCGGGGTGCCGCGCTCTCCCCGCAGCTCGGGCAACGGACGAGGACACTGTCGTCGGCGCTCATGTCTCGGTCGATCTCCTTGCGTTCGTCAGGGCTCCTGCCCCCATCATCGCCACGTCCACTGCCGTACGGAGTTTGCCCGGTCCACGAGCGCGACGCGCTCCGAGCGCTCGTCGGTGAGGTGGGCGAGGTTGCGCAGGGCGAGCTCCAGGCGGTCGCGCAGCTCGTGCTCCTCGGCGCTCACGCCGGCCACGCGCACGGTCGGGACGGGCCCGTCGCGCAGCACGATGTCGAGCGCCTCGTCGAGGGCCTCGACGGTGACCTGGGCCTTGGGCCGGTCGGGGATGTGGGCGGCGTCGAGGCCGGCGACGGCGTCGGCCAGGTCGAGCAGCGTGCGGTGCGCGGAGACGAGGAGCCGGGCCCGCTGGAGGCGGGCGTCGGGGAAGGACCCGCGCGTGGGGCCCACCAGCTCGAGGGCGCCAAGGGCGCCGTCGAGGTCGCCGCCGCCGTTCCGCACGCGGGCGAGGCCGAAGGCGGCGGCGCCGGTGTAGTTGGCGTCGGCGCGGGCGATCGTGCCGTAGAGCTGCTCGGCGACCCCGGGCTCGCCCGAGAGCTCGCACGAGGTGGCGAGCGCGAGCTTGGGCGCCGGCTCGCCGGGGACCTGCCCGTAGACGGCGTTGAACGACGCGCGGGCCGCGGCGGCGTTGCCGGACGCAAGGTGCCCGAGGCCCTCCATCCAGGCGGCGCGCCACTCCCACGCGTCGTCCTCCAGGATCTGCGCCACGGTGGTGCGCAGCAGCGCGTCGTCGTGCGCCTCGATCGCGGCGCGGGCGACGGCGAGGCGAACCTCCACGGTGTGTTCGTCGGGGTCGGCCAGCGCCTTGATGCGCTCGACGGGGTCGGCGACGTTGACGCCGGCCAGCCAGGACGCCATCGGGTCGGCGGAGTCGACCTTCAGGAGCGGCAGCTCGTTCCAGTCGAGGGCGCCGTCGGCGCCGTCGAGCGGCGGCACGCCGAACAGCAGGGACTCGGCCGACGTCGTCGCGGTGTACCCGGGCCCCTTGTCGGTGGCGACCACCTCGCGCAGCACGCCCAGCAGCTGGACCCGGGCCTCGTCCACGGTGCCGAACCGGTCGGCGGGATCGGGAGCGCACGCCTTGGCGAGCCAGCGGTAGAACGAGTCGTACTTCTGGAAGACGGGGGTGTCGGCCACGGGCGGGAACGACGCCTGGTAGACGGTGGTGTTGCCGCGGAAGTCCAGCACGAGGGACGCCAGGGTGCGGCCGAGCGTGAAGATGTCGGACGCCACGGACGGCCCGACCTCCGGCACCTCGGGCGCCTGGTAGCCGACGGTGCCGTAGATGGCCGACGTCAGGTCGTCGGTGCGGCGCACGCCGCCCATGTCGATCAGCTTGACGCCGTCGCCCTGGGCGATGATGTTGTCCGGCTTGAAGTCGCAGTACAGCAGGTCGTGGTCGTGCAGGTAGCTGAACGCGGGCAGCACCTCGAGGATGTAGGCGATGGCCTGGTCCACGGGCAGCGGGCGGGGCTGCCCGCCGTCCTGCTCGCGGCGGTCCTTGAGCACGTCCTTGAGCGACCGGCCGCCCACGAACTCCATGACGGTGTAGCCGAGGCCCTCGTGGAGCACGAAGTTGAAGATCTCGACGATCAGCGGGTGCTCGACCTCGGCCAGGAACTGGCGCTCGGCGACCGCGGCCTCGTACGCCTCGGTGTCGCCCGCGTTGAGCAGGCCCTTGAGCACCACCCAGCGGCCGCTGACGTTGCGGTCCCGGGCCAGGTAGATCCAGCCGAGCCCGCCGTGCGCGAGGCAGCCCACCACCTCGTACTGCCGGGCCACGAGGTCGCCGGCCTTCAGGGCGGGGGCGAAGTCGTACCGCGCGCCGCAGTGGCCGCAGAACCCGGCGATGCGGCCGGGCACGCCGTCCCGGGCGCGGCCGACCGGCTGCCCGCACGTGGGGCAGTACCGCTTGGACTCGGCGAGCTCGGGCGTCGCCATGACGGCCTGCAGCGGGTCGGCCACCGGCGTGTGCGGCACGGTGGTCAGTCCGGCCCCGAGCCGGTGCCCGCGCAGGCGCGTGGACCCGGTGCCGACCCGGCGGGTCTGCCGGGTGCCGCCCGTCACGCGGGCCGAGCCCAGGGCGGTGGACGCGAGGCGGGACGAGCTGGTGCGCCCGGTCGACGGCTCGGCCATGCCGCCGGGCACGGCCATGCCGCTCGGCACGGACCCCGAGGCGCGGACGGTCGCCGCGTCGAGGTCGTCGTCGGCCCAGGACGCCGCGACGGCGGCGAGCGCGTCGCCGTCCGGGTTGCCGCCGGCCGGTGTACCGCACACGTTGCAGTAGCCGTCCTCGATGGTGCCGGTGCAGCCCGGCTCGGCGCAGGCCTGTTCAGTCATCGGTGTCCCTCCGGGAGATCGCGCACGAGCGTCTCGAGCTGCTCGGTGAAGTGCCGGGCCAGGGCCAGGTCGCAGGGGGTCGCGTCGAGCGTCTCGCGCACCTCGTCCTCGCCCGCCTTCACGGTGTAGGACGACGCCCGCCCGTTGCCCTGGGCCTTCGTCATCAGGTTCTTCACGCGGTAGCGCAGCTCGGCGCGCTCCCGCAGCGGTGCGGTGTAGGCGTCCTCGACCTGCTCCATGGCGCGTTCGACGGCGCCGAGCCGCTGGACGTAGGTGGTGAGCCGGTCCTGCTCGTCCGGGACCTCGCCGAGGCGGTGCACGTCGGGGATCGCGAGCCGCGGCGGGTCGGCGATCTCCCGGCGACAGCGCTCGGCGACCTTCGCGAGCCGGGGCGCCCGGTCGGCCAGCGCGGCGCGCAGCTCGACGGCGCGCTGCCGGTCCTTGGCGAGCGACCGGCTCCGGGCGGCGTGCACGATCAGGTCCCGCTCCGTGCGCGCGACCTCGTTCTCCAGCGCGCCGAGGGGGCCCGTGACGTCGGCGCCGCGGGCGGCGTCGGCCTTGAGCCGGGCGTGCCGGTCGCGCAGGCGGGCGACGGCGTCGTCGTCCTGGGTCGCGGCCGTGGCCCGCGCGGCGTCCTCGGCCCGGACGATCCCGGCTGCCAGCGCCCGGAACCGGGCGGTGACGTCGGCCGCGTGCGGGTCGAACGAGAGCCGGGAGGCGAGCTGGTCGGCCTGGGCGTCGCACAGGCGCGCGGCGTCGACCAGGGAGAGGAGCGACGTGGCGGGGTCGCCGCCGAGGCGGCCCCAGACGAGCTGCGACATCCGTTCGCGCGCCACGGCGTCCGCCCGGCCCGAGTCCCACACCTCGACCAGCTCGTCCGTGCGCGTGCGCACGGCCTGCCACAGGGTCAGGGCGAGCACCACGTCGGCCGTGACGGCGTCCGCGCCGGACTGCCGGGCCGCGGCGTCGAGGCGGTCCAGGTCGGCGCGGCGCACGTCGAGCCACACCTGCAGGTCGGAGAGGTAGGCCAGGAGCGCGGCCGGCTCGGCCGCGACCCCCAGGGCGCCCGGCGGCGCGGGCGCGCGCTGCGTCCGGCTCACGGCGTCCGTCCGTACACGGGCTCGGGAGCGGCCGGGGCCGTGCCGAGCGCGTCGCCCAGCCAGCGGTCGTAGGACTCCTCCCACTGCCCGTCCGCGACCATGTCCTCCAGCACTCCGTTGACGAACCGCACCATGTCCGCGTTGCCCGCGGGGATGCCCACGCCGTACGGCTCGTCGCTCACGGCGTCGCCCACGACCTTGGCGTACGGGTCCTGGGCGGCGAAGCCCGCCAGGACGGTGTCGTCGCCGGTGATGGCGTCCACCGCGCCCTGCTGGAACAGGACCAGGCACGTGGTGTGCGTGGCGGCGGGTACCGCCTCGACGCCCTCCCACTGCTCGAGCCGCTCCAGGGTCGTGGTGCCCTCGGGCGCGCACACGCGCTGCCCGTCCAGGTCGTCGATGCTCTTCACCTTCGACGTCGACGGCACCAGCAGCTTCTGGCCCGCGTGGTAGTACTCCGCCGAGAACGCGATGTTCTCCCACCGGTCGCAGTTGATCGTGAACGCGCGCGTCACGATGTCGACGTCGCCGTCCTCCAGGACGGTCTCCCGGTCGCCCGACGTGATGACCCGGTACTGGATCTTGTCCGGGTCGCCCAGGATCGCGTCGGCGACCTGGTGGGCCACGTCGATGTCGAAGCCCTCGATCTCGCCCGTGAACGGGTTGCGCGAGCCCATGAGCAGGGTGTCCGCCGAGACACCCACCTTGAGGACGCCGCGATCGCGGATCTTGGCCATCGTGGAGCCGGACGTCACCTCCGGGCTGCCGCCCGGGTCGATCGACGCGACGGGCGGCAGGCCGTCGCTGCAGTCCTCCGCGGCCGTGGCCGTGCCCGACGTCGTCCCGGCCGCGGCCGCCTTCGGCGCCGTGTCCTGCGCCGAGCCCTGCACGGACTCCTGCGCGGACGAGCCCGCCCCGGCCGCGCCCGTCAGGAGCTGCGTCGTGGGCTGGGGCGCGCACGCCGCCGTCGTGCCCACCAGGGCCAGCGCCACCAGGGCGGTGACGATCGGTCTGCGGGCTGCGCGCGTGCTCATCGGTACTCCTTCAGGCGGACGTTCATCCCGGCGGCCGCGGCGACGGCGCCGGCGACACCGAGCACGAGGGCGACCCAGGCCGCGATCTGGGCGGTGGTCGCCGCGGAGCCGAGCCGGTCCACCGCGGCGGTGCTCGTGCTCTCGACGTCGGCGTGGGCCTGGTCGGAGAACGCGGTGAAGGCCGCGCCCGCCGAGTGGTCGGCCGTGGACGTCGCGGCGTCGACCGCCTCGTCCCACTTGCCGCCGTCGTCCAGCGCGCGGATCTCGGCGTGCTTCTCGTCCCAGGCGTTCAGCAGGGCCAGCGGGTCGGGGCCGCTGTCCGAGGCGTCCTGCGCCTCCGTCAGCAGGTCCCGGGCCTGGGCGACCGACGTCTGGTAGGACTCCTCGAACTCGGCGCCGGAACCGCGCTTGATCAGCGTGAACGACTCCATCGACTTGGCGTCCGTCGCGAGCGACAAGGCCTGCGACGTGGCGACCGTGGCCGCGTACGGGCCGCTCGCCACCGACCGGGCCACGCCGTTGCCGCCCAGCACCGCCACCGTCGCCACGATGCCGCCCACCAGGAGGGCGGCGCTCGCGGCCGCCAGGCCCAGGTTCAGCCGGCGGTGGGTGCGGCGCGCCAGCCAGAGCTGGACGGCGGCCAGCGCCACCAGGCCCAGCAGCACGAACAGCAGCAGCGCCTGGCTCAGGGAGACGGACGTCAGGTCGTCGTCCACGCGCGACGACGTCGAGACCGCGACGTCGTCGAGCGTGGGCAGCACCTCGTCGCGCAGCGCGGAGGAGGCCTGGTCCAGGTAGGCCGCGCCGACCGGGAAGCCCTGCCGGTTGTTCGCCCGGGCCGACTCGACCAGGCCCGCGTACCGCTGCACCGAGTCCGACACCGTGGCCAGGTCCGCGGTCTCGTCCGCCCCCTGCGCCGTCGCGGCCAGCGCCGGCACGGCCTCCGCGGCCTGCGACACGCTCGCCTCATAGGCCGCGCGGGCCTCCGTGGGCTCCAGCCCGCCGACGAGGAACGCGTTGGTCGCCGTCGCGTCCGCCGACACCAGGTCGTTGCGCAGCTCCTGCGTGCCGACGAGCTGCGCGGCGTCGCGCTGCGCGTCCCGCAGCGCCGCCGACTGGCTGCTGCCCGCCAGGAACCCGGTGGCCGCGAGCAGCAGGCACGCCACCACGGCCACGGCGGTGGCCAGCGCCAGCCGGCCCGGGGTGGTCGCGAGCTCCGCGGTGAGGCGGTCCCGGACGGAGGTGCGCGCGGGGCCCTCGCCCGGGTCGCCCGGCGCCTGGCCCGGCTCGGTCCGGGGCGGGCCCGCGGTGGTCAGGGGTGCCGTCACAGGGTGGCCTCGCTGTCTGTCCCGATGTCCACGACGTCCTCCAGGTCTTCCGGGACCAGCGTGCGCAGCTGGTCCACCGTCGGTCGTTCAACGTCCCGCAGACGCCAGGCGTGCCGGGCGATCGCGGAGTCGAGCACGTTGCGTGCCCAGCGGCCGTTGCCGAAGCCCTCGCCGCGCACCTGGTCCGCCACGAGGCGGTCGAAGCGGTCGAGGGTGCCGGGCTCCGGCTCGAAGTCGGCGGCCTGCGCCATGGCCGCGAAGATCTGCCGCAGCTCGGCCGCGGAGTAGTCCTCGAACGTGATGGTCCGCGAGAACCGGCTCTCCAGGCCCGGGTTCGTGGCGACGAACCGCGCCATCGGGCCCGGGTAGCCCGCCACGATCACCACGAGGTCGTCGCGGTGGTCCTCCATGTCCTTGACCAGGGTGTCCACCGCCTCGCGGCCGTACTGGTCCTCGGCCAGCGCGTACGCCTCGTCGATGAACAGCACGCCGCCCAGGGCGCGCTGTACCACCGCCGTCGTCTTCTCCGCGGTCTGGCCCAGGTAGCCCGCCACCAGCTCGGACCGGTCCACCTCCACGAGGTGGCCCTTGTCCAGCAGGCCCAGCGCGCGGTAGATGCCGGCGACGAGCCGGCCCACCGTCGTCTTGCCCGTGCCGGGGTTGCCGGTGAACACGAGGTGCCGGGTCAGTGTCGGGGACGTGAGGCCGGCCTCGGCGCGGAGGCGCTCGATGCGGAGGAGCTCGGTCTGCCGGTGGATCTCTTGTTTGACGCGGTCCAGGCCTGTGAGGGTGTCCAGCTCCTTGAGGAGCTCTTCCAGGGTCTTTTCTTGTGCTGGTTCTTGTGCTGTGGCTGGGGCGGCCGCGGGGTCCGAGATACCGCGCCCGGATGCGTTCACGGGCCCCAGGGGGCCCTCCACTTCGGGAAGGGATACATCC
>NZ_JBHWZO010000229.1:0-10228 GCF_042728455.1 Promicromonospora sp. NPDC060204 | reverse complement strand
GGGTAGACGCCGCGCGGTCGCGCGAGCCAGCCGCCCGTCAGGACTCCGGCTGGGCCCAGAAGCGGAACTCCGTGGAGCGCTCCTTGGCGGCCTCGATCTGCTCCGCGACCCTCGCCGGGGCGGTACCGCCCACGTTGTCGCGCGAGGCGAGCGAGCCCTCGACCGACAGCACGGAGCGCACCTCGGGCGTGAGGTGCTCCGAGATCTTGGCCAGGTCCTCGTCGGACAGGTCCCACAGCTCGATGCCGCGCGCCTCGCACTCCTGCACGCAGGAGCCGGCCACCTCGTGCGCCACCCGGAACGGGACGCCCTGCTTGACGAGCCACTCGGCGATGTCGGTCGCGAGCGAGAAGCCCTGCGGCGCGAGCTCGGCCATGCGGTCGGTGTCGAACACCATGGTGCGCACCATGCCCGTGAACGCGGGCAGCACCGCCGTGAGCGTCGCCACCTGGTCGAACACCGGCTCCTTGTCCTCCTGCAGGTCGCGGTTGTACGCGAGCGGCAGGCCCTTGAGCGTGGTGAGCAGGCCGGTGAGGTCACCGATCACGCGCCCGGCCTTGCCGCGCGCGAGCTCGGCGATGTCCGGGTTCTTCTTCTGCGGCATGATCGACGAGCCCGTGGAGTACGCGTCGTCGAGGCGGACGAACCCGAACTCCTTGGTGTTCCAGAGGATGACCTCCTCCGCGATCCGGGACAGGTCCACCGCGATCATCGCGGCGACGAACGCGAACTCGGCCGCCACGTCGCGCGAGGCCGTGCCGTCGATCGAGTTCTCGACCGGCCCGCCCTCCAGACCCAGGTCGGCGGCCACGGCCGCCGGGTCCAGGCCCAGCGAGGAGCCCGCGAGCGCACCCGAGCCGTAGGGCGACTTCGAGGCGCGCACGTCCCAGTCGAGGAACCGGTCGACGTCGCGCAGCAGCGGCCACGCGTGCGCCAGCAGGTGGTGCGCCAGCAGGACCGGCTGGGCGTGCTGCAGGTGGGTGCGCCCCGGCATGGGGGCGTCCCCGGCGGCGGCCGCCTGGACGATGAGCTCGTCCACGAGGTCGAGCACCTGCGTGCCCACGGTGCGGGCCTGGTCGCGCAGGTACAGCCGCACCAGCGTGGCGATCTGGTCGTTGCGGGACCGGCCGGCGCGCAGCTTGCCGCCCAGCTCGTCGCCGGCGCGCTCCAGCAGGCCGCGCTCCAGCGCGGTGTGCACGTCCTCGTCGTCGAGCACCGGCATGAAGGCGCCCGAGACGACGTCCTGCTCCAGCACGTCGAGGGCGTCGATCATGCGCGCGAGCTCAGGCTCGGTGAGCAGGCCGGCGGTCGCCAGGGCGCGGGCGTGCGCCCGCGACCCGGCGATGTCGTACTGCGCGAGCCGCCAGTCGAAGTGCGTCGACTGCGACAGCGCGGACAGCTCCGGCGACGGCCCGCCGGCGAACCGGCCGCCCCAAAGGGCGACCTTCGGGCCGGTGTGCCCGCCGACGGTCCGCGAGGTCGCGTGCTCGACGTCCTTGCCGTCGTGCTCGCTCACAGCGCGCCTGCCGTCAGGTTCGCCTTGGCGCCGAGGTCCACGCCGTTGCCGAACTTCTCGTCGCGCGCGGCGGCGAGCTTGGCCGTGAGGCCGTAGATCTCGATGAAGCCGCGGGCCTGCGACTGGTCGAACGCGTCGCCCTCGTCGTAGGTGGCGAGGTTGAAGTCGTACAGCGACTGCTCCGAGCGGCGCCCGGTCACGGTGGCCCGGCCGCCGTGCAGCACCATGCGGATGTCGCCCGAGACGTACTTCTGGGTGTCGTCGACGAAGACGTCCAGCGACTTCTTCAGCGGCGAGAACCACATGCCGTCGTAGACGAGCTCGCTCCAGCGCTGCTCGACCTGGCGCTTGAACCGGGCCTGCTCGCGCTCGAGCGTGACGTTCTCCAGCTCCTGGTGGGCAGCGATCAGCGCGATCGCACCCGGAGCCTCGTAGATCTCGCGGGACTTGATGCCCACGAGCCGGTCCTCGACGATGTCGATGCGGCCGACGCCCTGGGCGCCCGCGCGGCGGTTCATCTCCTGGATGGCCTGCAGCGGGGTGACGGGCACGCCGTCGATCGCCACGGGGATGCCCTGCTCGAACGTGAGGATGACCTCGTCGGCGACCGGCGGGAACGTCGGGTCGTCGGTGTAGGAGTAGACGTCCTTGGTGGGCTCGTTCCAGATGTCCTCGAGGAAGCCCGTCTCGACGGCGCGGCCCCACACGTTCTGGTCGATCGAGAACGGGTTCTTCTTGGTGGTCGCGATCGGCAGGTCGTGCTTCTCCGCGTAGTCGATGGCCTTCTCGCGGGTCAGCGCGAGGTCACGCACCGGCGCGATCGACTTGAGGTCGGGCGCGAGCGACGTGGTGGCCACCTCGAACCGGACCTGGTCGTTGCCCTTGCCGGTGCAGCCGTGGGCGACGGTCGAGGCACCGAACTCGCGGGCGGCGCGCACCATGTGCTTGACGATCACGGGGCGCGAGATGGCGGAGACCAGCGGGTAGCGGTCGAGGTACATGCCGTTCGCCCGCAGCGCGGGCATGCAGTACTCGGCGGCGAACTCGTCGCGCGCGTCGGCGACGTACGCCTCGACGGCGCCGCAGTCCAGCGCGCGCTGGCGGATGACGTTCATGTCCTCGCCGCCCTGGCCGACGTCGACGGCCACGGCGACCACCTCGGCCCCGGTGGCCTCGGCGATCCAGCCGATGGCGACGGAGGTGTCCAGGCCGCCCGAGTAGGCGAGCACGACGCGTTCAGTCATGATTGACGTTCTCTTTCCGGTGGTGGTGTTCAGGTGCAATTCTTGTGGGTTCTCAGGCGCTGAGCGCGAGGAAGCGGCCCGCGAGTGCGGCGCCGTCGGCGTCGCGCGCGATCACGAGGATCGTGTCGTCCCCCGCGATGGTCCCCAGCATCCCGGGGAAGACGGAGTGGTCGATGGCCGAGGCCAGCAGGTTGGCCGCCCCTGGCGGGGTGCGGAGCACCACGAGGTTGCCCGACGACTCGGCCGAGACCAGCAGCTCCTTGGCGAGCCGGGCCAGCCGTGCGGACAGGTACTCCTCGCTCGCGTCGGACTGCGCGCTGCGGTCCCCGCCCTCGCCCGGCACCGCGTAGACGAGCGTGCCGTCCGAGCCGCGCACCTTCTCGGCCTGCAGCTCGATCAGGTCCCGCGACAGCGTTCCCTGCGTGACGCTCACGCCGTCGGCCGCCAGCGCGTCGGCCAGTTCGGCCTGCGAGTGGATCGCGTTGCGCGTGACGATCGCGGTGATCCGGGCGTGCCGGGCCGCCTTCGTGGTCGCGGTGGTCGCCGTCGTCGCCGGCTGCCGGGTGACCATCAGCCCTGCTCCAGCAGCCAGGCCAGCAGCGCCTTCTGCGCGTGCAGGCGGTTCTCGGCCTCGTCGAAGACCACGGACTGCGGCCCGTCGATGACGTCGGCGGTGATCTCCTTGCCGCGGTAGGCCGGCAGGCAGTGCAGCACGAGCGCGTCCGGCGCGGCGGCCGCGAGCAGCTCCGCGTTGACCTGGTAGTCCCAGAACGGCTTGGACCGCGCCTCGGCCTCGGCCTCGTCGCCCATCGACACCCAGGTGTCGGTGGCCACGACGTCCGCCCCGGCCACGGCCTCCTTGGCCGACGTCGTCACGGTCACCGAGCCGCCCGTCGTCGCGGCGATCTCGGTCGCCCGGGCGACCATCGCGGCGTCGGGCAGGTAGCCCTCCGGGCCCGCGATCCGCACGTGCAGGCCGGCCGTGGCACAGCCCAGCAGGTAGGAGTTCCCCATGTTGTTCGCGGCGTCGCCCACGTAGGCGAACGTGGTGCCGGGCAGGCTGTCCAGCCCCCGGTGCTGCGCCACCGTGAGCAGGTCGGCGAGGATCTGGCAGGGGTGGAAGTCGTCGGTGAGGGCGTTGACCACGGGCACGCGCGAGACGGACGCCATCTCCTCGATGCGGTCCTGCCCGAACGTGCGCCACGCGATGGCCGAGACCTGCCGGTCGAGCACGCGCGTGGTGTCCGCGACGGACTCGCGCACGCCGATCTGGGCGAGCCGGCCGTCCACGACGAGCGGGAACCCGCCGAGCTCGGCGATCCCGGCCGCGAACGACACCTGGGTGCGCAGCGTCGGCTTGTCGGTGATGAACGCGACGGCCTTCGGGCCCTCCAGCGGACGCTTCGCGTACCGGTCGGCGCGCAGGGCGAGGCCGAGCTCCAGGACGGCCTTCTGCTCGGCGGGCGTCAGGTCGTCGTCGCGCAGGAAGTGGCGGGTCATGCGGGGTCCTCCGGGGTCTGGACGTGCTCGGAGAGCGAGGCGAAGAAGCGGGCGGCCTCCGTGGCCTGCTCCGCGGTCAGGATCAGGGGCGGGGCGAGCCGGATCGCGTCCGGCGCCACCGCGTTGACGATGAGTCCGGCCTCCAGGGCGGCGGTGGCCACCTGCGGCGCCACCGGCTCGTTGAGCACGACGGCGAGCAGCAGCCCGCGGCCGCGGACCTCCTTGACGAGCGGGCTGCCGCACATCTCGATCTCCTGGCGCAGCAGCGCCCCGACCTCGCGCACGTTGCTCAGCAGGCCGTCGCGCTCGATCACGCCGAGCGTCGCGAGCGCCGCAGCCGAGGCCACGGGGTTGCCGCCGAACGTGCTGCCGTGCTGGCCGCGGCCGAGCAGGCGCGCGGCGTCGCCGTACGCGATCACCGCGCCGACGGGGAAGCCGCCGCCGAGGCCCTTGGCGACCGTCACGACGTCGGGCACGATGCCGCCGCCGATCTCCGGCTGCTGGTAGGCGAACCACGAGCCGCACCGGCCGACGCCCGTCTGGACCTCGTCGAGCACGAGCAGCGCGCCGTGCGCCCGGGTCAGGCGGCGGGCGGCCGCGAGGTAGCCGGGCGGCAGGGGCCGCACGCCGGCCTCGCCCTGCACGGGCTCGACCACCAGGGCCGCGACCTCGCCGTGCTCGGCGACGGACTGCGGCGTGAACGCGGCCTCCAGGGCGGCGAGGTCGCCGAACGGCAGGTGCTCGACGCCGCCCGGGAGCGGCTCGAACGGCTCGCGGTACGCGGCCTTCGCGGTCAGCGCGAGCGCGCCCATCGACCGGCCGTGGAAGCCGCCCTCCAGGGCGAGCACGCGCGTGCGCGTGCCCACGCCGGACGACGTCGCGACCCGGCGCGTCATCTTGAACGCCGCCTCGACCGCCTCGGTGCCCGAGTTGGTGAGGAACACGCGCGAGCCCTCCGGCGCCTCGGCCACGCGCAGCAGCGTCTCGGCGAGCGCGATCTGGGCGGGCGTGCCGAAGAAGTTGGAGACGTGCCCGAGCGTGCCGAGCTGGGCGCTGATCGCGGCCGTCAGCGTCGGGTGGGCGTGGCCCAGCGCGTTCACCGCGATGCCCGCGAGCAGGTCGAGGTAGCGCTTGCCGTCGGCGTCCCACACGTAGGCGCCCTCGCCGCGCACCAGCACGCGCTGCGGCGGGCCGAACGTGTCCATCACCGCGCCCGAGTACCGCTGGGTCCACGCGGCGACGGAGCCGTCAGCCGTCAGGGCCGCGCTCTCGTCGGCCGGGATCACCGTGCTCATGCGTCCGTTCCTTCCTGGGCCTCGAAGGCCTCGGCGTCCTCCGCCGGTGCAGGCCCCGCGACCACCATCGTGCCGTTGCCCCGCGTGGTGAAGACCTCCAGCAGCGCGCTGTGCGGCTGCCGTCCGTCGATGACCGTCGCGGCACCCACGCCGCCCTCGACGGCGCGCAGGCATGCCTCCATCTTGGGCACCATCCCGGCCTGGAGGGTGGGCAGCAGCTCGGCCAGCTCGGGCGCCGTGATCCGCTCGACGAGCGAGCCCTTGTCGGGCCAGCTCGTGTACAGGCCCTCGACGTCGGTCAGCACGATGAGCTTCTTGGCGCCCAGCGCCACCGCGAGCGCGGAGGCCGCGGTGTCCGCGTTGACGTTGAGCACCTGGGTGGGGTCGTCCTTGTCGGGGGCGATCGTGGAGACGACGGGGATGCGCCCGGCCTCCAGCAGGTCCTCGACGGCGCGCGGGTCCACCTGGACGACGTCGCCCACGAGGCCGATGTCGACGGGCACGCCCTCGACGATCGCGTGCCGGCGCTGGGCGCCGAGCAGGCCGCCGTCCTCCCCCGACAGGCCGACGGCGACGGGGCCGTGGGCGTTGATCAGGCCCACGAGCTCCCGGCTGACCTGGCCCGTGAGGACCATGCGCACGATCTCCATGGCCTCCGGCGTGGTGACGCGCAGGCCGCCCTTGAACTCCGACTCGATGCCGAGCCGGTCGAGCATGGCGTTGATCTGCGGTCCCCCGCCGTGCACGACGACGGGCCGCAGCCCCACCTGCCGCAGGAACACCATGTCCTGCGCGAAGGCGGCCTTGAGCTCGGCGTCGATCATGGCGTTGCCGCCGTACTTGACCACGACGAGCGCGCCGGAGAACTCCTGCAGCCAGGGCAGGGCCTCGATGAGCACCTCGGCCTTCTGGTCGGGCCGCAGCCCGTTCACGATGTCGCTGCTCATGTGCTGTACGCGCTGTTCTCGTGGACGTAGTCGTGCGTGAGGTCGTTGGTCCACAGCGTGATCTCGGCGTCGCCGGCGTGCAGGTCGATGGTGAACGTGACCTCGCGGGCTGCCGCCATGTCGACCTTCTCCGGCGACTCATAGGCACCGCCGGCCTTGCAGACCAGGACGCCGTTGACGCTCACGTCGAGCTCGGCCGGGTCGAACGGCGCGACGTCCTCGGGGACGGTGCCGACCTGGGACAGGATGCGGCCCCAGTTCGGGTCGTTGCCGAACACGGCGGCCTTGACCAGGTTGGACCGGCTCACGGCGCGGGCCACGGCCAGCGCGGCGTCCTCGGTGGTCGCGTTCGTGACGGTGATGGCGATGTCGTGCGACGCGCCCTCGGCGTCGGCGATGAGCTGCCGGGCCAGGTCCGCGCAGATCTCCGTGACGGCGGCGGTGAGCGCTTCGGTCCCCGGAGTGACGCCGGAGGCGCCGGAGGCCATGAGCACCACGGTGTCCGAGGTGGACATGGCGCCGTCCGAGTCGACGCGGTCGAAGGTGACGCGCGTGGCGGCCCGCAGGGCGGCGTCCGCGATCTCGGCGGGGACGACGGCGTCCGTGGTCACCACGCACAGCATCGTCGCCAGGGCGGGGGCGAGCATCCCCGCGCCCTTGGCCATGCCGCCCACGGTGAAGGTGCCCGACGGCGTCTCGACGGTGCGCACCGCCGTCTTGGCCACGGTGTCGGTGGTCATGATGGCGGTGGCGGCGGCCTTGCCGGCCGCGTCGTCGGCCGCGAGCGCGCCGACCGCGACGGGGACGCCCGCGAGCAGCTTGTCCGCGGCGAGCCGCACGCCGATCAGGCCGGTGGAGGCCACCAGCACGTCGATCGCGCCGATGCCGAGCTCGCCGGCGACCTTCTCCGCGGTGGCGTGCGCGTCCTGGAACCCGCCCGGTCCGGTGCACACGTTGGCCCCGCCGGAGTTGAGCACGACGGCGCGCGCGGCGCCGTCCTTCACGGCCTGGCGCGACCACATGACCGGCGCGCCGACCACGCGGTTGCTCGTGAACACCGCAGCGGCGGCGAACTCGGGGCCGTCGTTGACGACCAGTGCCAGGTCCGGCCTGCCGGAGGCCTTCAGGCCCGCCGTGACCCCGGCGGCGCGGAACCCTTGCGGGGAGGTCACCGTCATGGTGCGACTCCTTCGGTGATGAGGCCGGCGGTCTCCCGCAGGCCGAGGGCGAGGTTCATGGACTGGACCGCGGCGCCCGCGGTCCCCTTGACCAGGTTGTCGATGGCCGTGACCGTGACGACCCGGCGCGCGGCCGCGTCGACGGCGACCTGGACGAGGGCCGTGTTGGCGCCGAGCGTCATCGCCGTGCTCGGCCACTGCCCCTCGGGCAGCAGGTGCACGAACGGCTCGTCGACGTAGGCGGCCTCCCAGGCGGCGCGGACCTGCTCCGGGTCGGCGCCCTTGGCCAGCCGGGCGGTGGCGGTCGCGAGGATGCCGCGCGCCATCGGCACGAGGGTGGGCGTGAAGCTGATGCCGACCTCGGGCGCGCCGGCCGCCCACAGGTTCTGCTGGATCTCCGGGATGTGCCGGTGCGTGCCACCCACGCCGTACGGCTGGGCCGAACCGAGGGCCTCGCTCGCCAGGAGGTGCGGCTTGAGCGCCTTGCCCGCGCCCGAGTAGCCGTTGGCCAGCACGGCGACGATGTCGGTGGCCTCGACCACGCCCGCGGCGACACCGGGCTGCAGGCCCAGCGTCACCGCCGTCACGTTGCAGCCGGGCACGGCGATGCGGCGCGCGCCGGGCAGCTTGTCGCGCTGGCGGGGGGCGGTGCTCAGGTCTTCGGCGGTCGTTTCGGCGCCCGGCGTCTCGGCGTGGATCAGCTCGGGCATGCCGTACGGCCAGGTCCCCGCGTGCGTCGAGCCGTAGAACTGCTCCCAGTCGCTCGCCGACTCCAGCCGGTGGTCGGCGCCCAGGTCGATGATCAGGACGTCGTCGGGGAGCTGGGCAGCGACCTGGCCCGACGCGCCGTGCGGCAGGCCGAGCACCACGACGTCGTGGCCGGCGAGCGTGTCGGGCGTGGTGGGCTCCAGGATGCGGTGCGCGAGGCCGCGCAGGTGCGGCTGGACCTCGCCGAGGCTCGAACCGGCGCTCGCGTGCGCGGTGAGGGTGCCGATCTCGACGAAGGGGTGGGCCGCGAGGAGACGCAGGACCTCTCCGCCCGCGTAGCCGGAAGCGCCCGCGACGGCGACTCGGATGAGCTGGCTGCTGGACATATTCGGTAGTGTACATAGTTATGCAGCGGGGGCGAAACCTGTTCCGGACCGCGGACAGGGGACCCGCCGTCGGGCCCCGCCGTCGGGCCCCGCCGGACGCGACGTAGGCTCGGCCCATGCGTGCAGTCGTAGCCCGTGAGGCGGGCGGCCCCGAGGTCCTGTCGTACACCGAGCTCCCCGACCCGGAACCCGGACCGGGGCAGCTCCTGCTCCGCGTCGCCGCGGCCGGCGTCAACTTCATCGACACCTACAAGCGCGCCGGCGTGTACCCGATGCAGTACCCGCACGTCGTCGGCGCCGAGGGCGCGGGCACCGTCGAGGCGCTGGGCGAGGGCGTCACCGGCTTCGCCGTCGGCGACCGGGTGGCCTGGCACGACGGGCCGGGCTCGTACGCGGAGCTGGTCGCCGTCGACGCCTCCGGCGTCGTGCACGTGCCCGCCGGGCTCGACCTGACCACCGCCGCCGCACTCCCCCTGCAGGGGATCACCGCGCACTACCTCGTGCGGTCCACGTTCGAGGTGCAGCCCGGGCACGACGTGCTGCTGCACGCGGGCGCGGGCGGCGTCGGGCTGCTGGCCACCCAGCTCGCCGTCGCGCGCGGCGGCCGGGTCGTGACCACGGTCTCGACGCCGGAGAAGGCGGCACTGTCCGCCGCCGCCGGCGCGGCGCACACCATCGACTACGCCGCGATGGCCGACATCACCGCCGAGCTGCCCGCGGTCGTGCGCGAGCTGACCGACGGCCAAGGCATGCACGTGGTGTACGACGGCGTGGGCCGGACCACCTTCGAGGCGTCGCTGGCCTCGCTGCGCCCGCGCGGGATGCTCGTGCTGTTCGGCGGGTCGTCGGGCCAGGTGCCGCCGTTCGACCCGCAGCGGCTCAACCGGGGCGGCTCGCTGTACCTCACCCGGCCGACGATCGCGCACTACGCCCTCACGCGCGCGGAGCTGGAGTGGCGCACGTCGGAGGTGCTGTCGTCCGCGGCGTCGGGCGACCTGGACGTCCGCATCGGGGCGACGTACCCGCTCGCCGACGCCGGCGAGGCGCACCAGGCGCTGGAGTCCCGCGCGACAACGGGCAAGGTCCTGCTGACCCCCTGACCCCCTCCCTCCCTCGTTGAGTGCTGGGTACTTGTGGGTTCGAGGCGGTTGGCTCAACAAATACCCAGCACTCAGCGGGCTGGGGCGGTGCGCGGTGCGGTCGGCAGCATGCGGTGCTGTCGCCTGCCGCGAGATCGATCGGTTGACTGGGCCTTGCCGGCCCTGGGATCAGTCGCCTGCATCGACATCGGTCGGTTGCATCGAGACCGGTCCATCGATGGACCGCTCTCGATGCAGCCGACCGATCTCATGGGGCGGCCGCAGTCGGCAGTACGCAGCGCGACCAACAACGCACAGCCCGGTCGGCAGTTTGTGGTGCGGTCGGCAGTTTGCCTTGAGGTCGGCACAGGCCTG
>NZ_JBHWZO010000228.1:0-10386 GCF_042728455.1 Promicromonospora sp. NPDC060204 | reverse complement strand
GCGTAGACATTGTCTACGCTCAGCTAGCACACCCCGCTGCGTACGCTTTGCCCGGGCGTACCGGCGCTGGCAGCACATCTG
The DNA here is from genome assembly GCF_042728455.1 of Promicromonospora sp. NPDC060204. Lineage (NCBI taxonomy): Bacteria > Bacillati > Actinomycetota > Actinomycetes > Micrococcales > Promicromonosporaceae > Promicromonospora > Promicromonospora sp. NPDC060204. Next base: position 10,305 of record NZ_JBHWZO010000228.1, on the reverse strand, counting down.
GAAAGCGTGATAAAGACCGCAACTTTGTGTGCCTCAACGGCATGGCAGCGCTGTGAATACTCATTCCGTCGGAGGTTTGATGGTCTACCTGGTCTCTGCGTTCGAGATCGAAGTGCAGCCCGTCGACGGCGTCGGACCGGACGGCAACGACCAGGTCTCCCTGGAGTTCAGGGCGACCGACGGGGCTGGTCGGACGCTCTGGTTCGCGATCTTCAGGGGCGAGGACGAGTCTGCGGATGTGGCGCAGTTGACGATCGATCCACAGTCCCGTGCGATACCGCTGGCGGTCGTCGAGTGGGCGGTCGGTTTCGCTCGGACACACCTGTAGTCCGAATCGGTTTGGCGGCGCCGCGGGAATGTTCGTGGCGCCTCTGGGCGTGCTTTGTGGTTGTCGTCTTCCAGATCGGCAGATCACCGCACCTTTGCGCGAAAGACACCCGGACCACCCCACAACCACCACCCAAGGCCCACACCCAGGACGAGACCCCGTCCCCAGAGACGGTAGGTTCTTCTCCGTGACATCCCCGATCGACCGGATCCGACCGGCCGCCACGACAGCGCGTCAGGTCTCGGACCTCGCCGTCGCGTTCGGTCTCACCATCGCCCCAGGTCAGCCCGCTGACGCCGCGGTCACCTGCGTCGCCTCGGACAACCGGGTCGCGCAGCCGGGGGACCTGTTCGTGGCCCTGCCCGGCGCCCGGGCGCACGGTGCGCAGTTCGCCGCGGACGCCGTCGGGCGCGGGGCCACCGCGATCCTCACGGACGCGCGCGGGGCCGAGCTGATCGGGGCCGGCAGCACAGTTTCGGTCATCGTCGCCGACGACCCCCGCGGCATCCTCGGCCAGGTCGCCGCCTGGGTGCTGGGCAACCCCGCCGAGGACCTGATGACGTTCGGCGTCACCGGCACGAACGGCAAGACCACCACGACCTACCAGCTCGACCACCTGCTGCGGGCCCTGGGCTGGACGGGCGGCCTGATCGGCACCGTCGAGACGCGCTCCGGCGACCGCGTGATCGCCAGCACGCTCACCACGCCCGAGGCCGCCGACCTGCAGGCGCTGCTCGCCGCGATGCGCGAGGACCACGTGCGCACCCTCGCCATGGAGGTCTCCTCGCACGCCCTGGCACAGCACCGCGTGGACGGCATCGTGTTCGGCGTCGCCGGATTCACCAACCTGACCCAGGACCACCTGGACTTCCACGGCGACTTCGAGTCGTACTTCAACACCAAGGCCGACCTGTTCACGCCCGCCCGCGCCCGCCGCGGCGTCGTCACCGTCGACGACGCCTGGGGCGAGCGCATGGCCGAGGCCGCGCAGATCCCCGTCGCCACCCTGACCACGCTGCCGGACAAGGCCGCCGACTGGGTCGTGACCGACGTCGCGCCGTCCGGCACCGGGTCCGCCTTCACGCTGACGCATCACGACGGGCGCACGCTGCGCACCTCCACCTCGCTGCCCGGCGGCTACAACGTGGCCAACGCGGCCCTCGCCGTCGCGATGGTGCTGGAGGGCGGCTCGGACATCCGCGACGTCACCGACGCGCTGGCCGCCGCAGACGGCCTGAGCGCCACCGTGCCCGGCCGCATGGAGGTGCTGGCCACGGCCCCGCGCGTCGTCGTGGACTTCGCGCACAACACCGAGGCCCTCGAGCTCTCCCTCGCGGCACTGCGCCCGACGACGGAGGGCAAGCTCGCCGTCGTCTTCGGCGCCACGGGCGACCGCGACCCCGGGAAGCGCCCCTTCATGGGCGCGGCCGCGGTGCGCGGCGCCGACGTCGTCTATGTCACGGACGACGACCCGCACGACGAGGACCCCGCGAAGGTGCGGGTCGAGGTGCTCGCCGGCACCGGCGTCGCCGCGCCGGGCGGCACCGTCGAGACCGTGGACGACGACGGCTCGCGTACGGTGGAGGTCCACGAGGTCGCCCCGCGCGCGGATGCCATCCGCATCGCGATCCTGGCGGCCGGTCCGGACGACACCGTGCTGGTGGCGGGTCGCGGGCACGAGACGATCCAGGAGATCGCCGGCGTGGACCACGTGCTCGACGACCGGGTCGAGGCGCGCGCCGCGCTGGCGGCCCGCGGCGCGTGACCCGGCAGGCAGAGCAGTACCCAGCACGCGCAACCCCAGCAGGACCCACGCAGGAGAGGACGACACAGGCATGATCGAGCTGACTGCGGCACAGGTCGCCGCAGCCACCGGCGGGCGGCTCCACGCCGACCCGGACGTCACGGTCACGGGGGCGGTGATCATCGACTCGCGCGAGGCCGGGCCGGGCGCGCTGTTCGTGGCCCTGCCGGGGGAGCGGGTGGACGGGCACGACTTCGCGGCCCGGGCCGTCGCGGCGGGTGCCGCGCTGGTGCTGGCGGGCCGCGAGCTCGACGGTCTCCCGACCGTCGTGGTGGACGACCCGCAGGAGGCCCTGGGCGAGCTCGCCCGGTACGTGCTGGCGACGGTCCGCGAGGCGGCCGCCGACGGCGAGGCACCCCGGGTGGTCGGCGTGACCGGCTCGGTCGGCAAGACCACCACCAAGGACCTGCTGGGTCAGCTCCTCACCCCCGAGGCAGGCGAGGGCGACGACGCGATCATCGTCCCCACGGGCTCGTTCAACAACGAGATCGGCCTGCCGCTCACCGTCCTGCGGGTCACCGGGCGCACGCGCTACCTGGTGGCCGAGATGGGCGCCGACCACATCGGCAACATCGCCTACCTCACGCGCATCGCGCCGCCCGACGTCGGCGTCGTGCTCGCCGTGGGCGTGGCCCACGTGGGCCACTTCGGCAGCGTCGAGGCCATCGCGAAGACCAAGGCCGAGATGGTCTCCGGCGTGGTCGACGGCGGCACCGTGGTGCTCAACGCCGACGACCTGCGGGTCGCCGCCATGGCCGGCCAGGCCGCCCCCGGCACGACGCTGCGGACCTTCGGCACCATTCCGTCCGCCGACGTCCGCGCCGAGGACATCACGGTCGACGCCTCGGGCCGCGCGAGCTTCACGCTCCGCGTCGCGCAGGACGGCGCCACCGGCGAGCAGCGCGCCGACGTCGCCCTCCAGCTCGTCGGCCCCCACCACGTGAGCAACGCGCTCGCGGCCGCCACGGTCGCCCTGCGCCTCGGCGTGCCCGTGGCCGACGTCGCGCAGCGGCTGTCGGCGGCCACCGCCCGCAGCCCGCACCGTATGGCCGTCACCGAGCGGCCGGACGGCGTCACCGTGATCGACGACGCGTACAACGCGAACCCCGACTCGATGAAGGCCGCCCTGCGCACCCTCGCGGTCATGGCGGGGCGCACCCGCCGCTCCGTCGCGGTGCTCGGCGAGATGCGAGAGCTTGGTGACGGTGCGCGCGCCGCGCACGACGAGATCGGCCGCCTCGTGGTACGGCTGAACGTCAAGCAGCTCGTCGTCGTGGGCGACGGCGCCTATCACATCCATGAGGGCGCCATGCAGGAGGGGTCCTGGGGGTCGGAGTCGATCTTCGTGCCTGACCTGGACGCCGCCCGCACCCTGCTGGACGAGTCGCTGGAGCCCGGCGACGTCGTGCTCGTGAAGTCCTCGCTCGGCTCCGGACTCTGGGAGCTCGGCGACCACCTGTCGATGGCTCTGACCGCTAAGGACAACAACAAGTGATCGCGATCCTGGTCAGCGCCGCGGTGGCGCTGCTCGTGGCCCTGCTGGGCACGCCGGTCTTCATCCGGTTCCTGGTCCACAAGAACTACGGCCAGTTCGTCCGCGAGGACGGCCCCACGGGGCACTTCACCAAGCGCGGTACCCCCACCATGGGCGGCGTCGTCATGATCGCGGCCACCCTGGTCGGTGTCGCGGCCTCCATGCTGGTGTCGGGGCGGCTGCCGAGCGTGTCGGCGCTGCTCGCGCTGTACCTCATGGCGGGCCTCGGCCTGGTCGGGTTCCTCGACGACTTCACCAAGATCCGCAAGCAGCGGTCGCTCGGCCTGACGGCGCGCGCCAAGCTGATCGGCCAGGGCATCGTCGGCATCTCGTTCGCCGTGCTCGCGCTGCAGTTCCCCAACGAGAACTCGCGCACCCCGGCGTCGACCAAGATCTCGTTCCTGCGCGACACCGAGTTCGACCTGGCGTTCGCCGGCGCGACCGTGGGCCTCATCCTCTTCGTGATCTGGGCCAACCTGCTGGTCTCCGCCTGGTCCAACGCGGTGAACCTGACCGACGGCCTGGACGGCCTGGCCACCGGCGTCTCGATCATCACCTTCGGCGCCTACGTGCTGGTGGGCATCTGGCAGCTCAACCAGTCGTGCCAGTTCCTGGCCACGGCCGGACCACGGTGCTACGAGGTGCGCGACCCGCAGGACCTCGCGATCGTCGCCGCCGCCGTCACGGGCGCCTGCGTCGGCTTCCTGTGGTGGAACGCCAACCCCGCCAAGATCTTCATGGGCGACACCGGCTCGCTCGCCCTGGGCGGCGCCCTGGCCGGCCTGTCGATCCTGAGCCGCACCGAGCTGCTGGCCGTCCTCATCGGCGGCATGTTCGTGCTCATCGTCTCGTCCGTCGTGATCCAGGTGGGCTTCTTCAAGATGACCGGCCGCCGCGTGTTCAAGATGGCGCCGCTGCAGCACCACTTCGAGCTGTCCGGGTGGGGCGAGGTGACCATCGTCATCCGGTTCTGGCTCATCGCGGGCCTGCTCGCCGGACTCGGCATGGGCATCTTCTACGCCGAGTGGGTGGCCTCGTGACCGAGGCCGACACCTACGGCACGGTCGAGCCGCGCGTCCCCCTCGGGGAGGCGCGCGTCGTCCTGGCCGGGCTCGGCGTCACCGGCCGGTCGCTCCAGCGGGTGCTCGAACCACGCGTGGCCTCCCTGGTCACCGTGGACGACAAGGCGCACGACGCCGACCACGGCGCGCTCGACGCCGACGGCGCGGCCGCCGTCCTCGCCGGGGCCGACCTGCTCGTCGCCTCGCCGGGCTTCCCGCCGCACCACCCCCTCGTCGCCGCGGCCCTCGCCGCGGGCGTGCCCGTGTGGAGCGAGGCCGAGCTCGCGTGGCGCCTGCGCGCGAACCGCCTGGGCACCGACGAGCCGGCCGCGTGGCTCGGGATCACCGGCTCCAACGGCAAGACGACCACCGTCGAGATGCTGGCCGCGATCCTGCGGGCCGCGGGCCTGCGCACCGCCGCCGTCGGGAACGTGGGCCGCTCGCTGGTGGAGGCGGCCATGGACCCCGCGCTCGACGTGCTCGCCGTGGAGCTGTCCAGCTTCCAGCTCCACTTCACGCACACCATGTCGCTCCAGGCCGGCGCCGTGCTGAACGTGTCCGCCGACCACCTCGACTGGCACGGCTCGCTCGCCGCCTACACCCGCGACAAGGGCCGCATCTTCGAGCGCGTCCAGGTCGCCTGCGTCTACAACGTCGCGGACCCGACCACCGAGGACCTCGTGCGCGAGGCCGACGTCGTCGAGGGCGCCCGCGCCGTCGGCTTCGCGGTGGGCACGCCCGGCCCGGGCGACCTCGGGCTGGTCGACGACGTCCTCGTGGACCGCGCCTTCCACGCCGACCACGACGACCCGGACCGCCGCAAGAGCGCCGCTGAGCTCGGCACGCTGGCCGACCTCAAGCAGCTCGGCGACCACAACGGCGTCGTGCCCACGCACATCGTGGCGGACGCCCTGGCCGCCGCAGCGCTGGCCCGGGCGCACGGCGTGCCCGCGTCCGCCGTCCGCGACGGCCTGCGGTCCTTCGGGCCCAGCGAGCACCGCATCCAGCGGGTCGCGGAGGCCGGCGGCGTCACCTACGTGAACGACTCGAAGGCGACGAACGCGCACTCCGCGGCCGCGTCCCTGGCGGGCTTCGCCCACGGCACGGTCGTGTGGATCGCCGGCGGCCTGGCCAAGGGCGCCACGTTCGACGACCTCGTCTCCTCACGTGCGGACCGGATGCGCGCCGCCGTCGTGATCGGGGCCGACCCGGGACCGCTGGCCGACACGCTGGCCCGACACGCGCCCAAGGTCCCGGTTGTGGTGATCGATCCCGGTGACACTGAGACCGTGATGCGCAGGGCGGTGACGGCCGCACGCGATCTCGCCCAGGCGGGCGACACCGTGCTGCTGGCCCCGGCGGGCGCGTCGCAGGACCAGTTCGTCTCGTACGCCCAGCGCGGCGAGGAGTTCGTCCGCGTGGTGCGTGACCTCACCACCACGCGCTGAGCGCGGGGAGGGGGCAGGGGATGGCCACGACGACGACCACCAGCCGCAAGGCGCCCGACCGGAAGGCGCCCGACCGCCCGTGGCTCGGGCAGTGGAACTCGACGGTGACCAGCTACTACCTCCTGGTGGGCACCACCGGCCTGCTGACCGTGATCGGCCTGATCATGGTGCTCTCCAGCTCGACGGTGACCTCCATCGCGGAGGGCCAGTCGCCGTACGCGGCGTTCCTGGTCCAGGCGCAGTACGCGCTGATGGGCCTGCCCGTGCTGCTGGTCGCCGCCCACCTGCCGATCCGCTGGTACAAGCGGCTCGCGCTGCCCGCTCTCGTGGTGGCGCTCGGTCTGCTCGTCGCGGTGATCTTCCTCGGCTCCATCCGCAACGGCCAGCAGAACTGGCTCGAGCTCGGCCCGTTCTCGTTCCAGCCCTCGGAGCTGGCCAAGCTCGCGCTCGCGGTCTGGCTCGGTACGGTGCTGGGCCGCAAGCAGGCGCTGCTCGGGAGCTGGTCGCACTCGATCCTGCCCGCGGTGCCCGGCGCCGTCGCCGTCATGGGCCTGGTGCTCGCCGGTGGCGACCTCGGCACGGCGCTGGTGATGGGCCTGCTCGTGGCCGGCGCCTTCCTGGTCGCGGGCGTGCCGCTGTCCCTGATGGGGCTGGGCAGTGCGCTGGCGGCGTTCGTGGTCGGGTACGTGTTCATCCTGCAGCAGGGGTCGGGCGACCGGCTCCAGCGCATCATCGCGACCTACGGCGCCGAGTGCGACGAGACCTCGGAGTGCTACCAGTCCCTGCACGGCCTGTTCGGCCTGGGCACCGGCGGCCTGTGGGGCGTGGGTCTCGGCGGCAGCCGTGAGAAGTGGAACTACCTGCCCGAGGCGCACAACGACTTCATCTTCGCCGTGATCGGCGAGGAGCTCGGCCTGTTCGGCACGGTGCTGGTGCTCGCGCTGTTCGCCGTGCTGGGACTGGCGATGAGCCGCGTGATCCAGCGGCACAAGGACCCGTTCGTCAAGGTGACCACGGCCGCCGTCGGCTGCTGGATCGTGGGCCAGGCGTTCGTGAACATCGGCGTGGTCATCGGGGTGCTGCCGGTGATCGGCGTGCCGCTGCCGCTGGTGTCCGCGGGTGGTTCGGCGCTGATCACCACGATGGCCGCGCTCGGGATGGTCATATCCTTCGCCCGGACGGAACCGGGGGCTGCCAAGGCCCTCGCTGCACGCGGTAGCGTCGTCCGCAAGTCACTGGCCGTGCTGGGCGGCGCGGTCCGGAGACGGTAGAAATGTGCACGGCGGCCTGATCTGTGACCAGATCCTGCACGGCAGGCCGCGTCGCGATCGATTCGCCCGGGCCCGGGCGACGACGAGAAGGTGATGATGAGCTCAGCAGTTGTGTCGGTGGTGCTTGCCGGAGGCGGCACCGCGGGACACGTGAACCCCCTGCTCGCGGTGGCCGACGAGGTGCGGCGCCGGGAGCCCGGCGCGCGCGTGCTCGCGCTCGGCACCACCACCGGCCTGGAGGCCGACCTCGTGCCGTCGCGCGGCTACGAGCTGCGCCCGATCCCGCGCGTGCCGCTGCCGCGCCGCCCCAGCCCTGATCTGCTGCGGCTGCCGGGCCGGCTGACGGCCGCGGTGCGCGCCGCGGAGGACGCGATCGACGAGATCGACGCGCAGGCCGTGATCGGGTTCGGCGGGTACGTCGCCACCCCGGCCTACCTCGCGGCCAAGCGCAAGGGCGTGCCCATCGTGATCCACGAGCAGAACGCCCGGCCGGGCCTCGCCAACCGCCTCGGCGCGCGGTGGGCCTCGCGCGTGGGCCTCACCTTCGCCGGCACGCCGCTGCGCGGCGGCATCCTCACGGGCCTGCCGCTGCGGCAGGCCATCGCGGGCCTGGTCCAGGCGCGGGAGGCCGACGCCGCGGGCGTACGCGCCCGGGCCGCCGCCGAGCTCGGGCTGGACCCCGCGCTGCCCACCCTCGTGGTCACGGGCGGCTCGCTCGGCGCCCTGAGCCTGAACCGGGCCGTCTCGGGCGCCGCCGCCCAGATCCTCGCGGCCGGCGCGCAGGTGCTGCACCTGACGGGCAAGGGCAAGGCCGACGAGGTGCGTGAGACGGTCGCCGGCGTCGACCCCGCGCGCTATCAGGTGCGCGAGTACCTCGAGCAGATGGAGCACGCCTACGCCGTGGCCGACCTCGTCGTCTGCCGCTCCGGCGCCGGCTCCGTCGCCGAGCTGGCCGCGCTCGGCATCCCCGCCGTCTACGTGCCGCTGCCGATCGGCAACGGCGAGCAGCGGCTGAACGCCGCCCCGCTGGTCGAGGCCGGTGGCGGCCTCCTGGTGGACGACGCCGACGTCACGCCCGCCTGGGTGGCCCAGAACGTTCCCACGCTGCTCGCGGACCGCGAGCGGCTCGGTGTCATGGCGAAGGCCGCGGGGTCGGCCGGCACCAGCGACGGCGCGGCTCGTGTCGTCGATCTCGTCGAGCAAGCCGTACGGTCAGCAGGTACCGACACCACGGAGGTCAGGTCATGAGCACCACGGTCACGGATCAGATGACGGATCAGGTCGCGAAGCTCGGCCGCGTCCACATGATCGGCATCGGCGGGGCGGGCATGTCCGTCGTCGCACGGCTGCTCGCCGGGCGCGGCGTGGCCGTGCAGGGCTCCGACGCCGCCGAGTCGGACACGCTCGCCGCGCTGCGCGCCGAGGGCGTCCAGGTGTGGGTCGGCCACGACCCGGCCCACCTGAGCGGCGTCGACACCGTGGTGATCTCCAGCGCCGTGCACGAGGACAACCCGGAGCTGTCCGCCGCCCGGTCCCGCCGTCTCAACGTGCTGCACCGCTCCCAGGCCCTGGCCGCGCTGATGGAGGGGTCGCGCGGCGTCGCGGTCGCGGGCGCCCACGGCAAGACGACGACGTCGGCCATGGTCGCGACGATCTTGCGCGAGGCGGGGCTCGACCCGTCGTACGCGATCGGCAGCACGGTGCGCACCGCCAACGGCTCGACGCCGGGCGGCCACCTCGGTTCGTCCGACGTGCTCGTGGCGGAGGCCGACGAGTCGGACGGCTCGTTCCTCAACTACACGCCCACCATCGCGGTGGTGACCAACGTCGAGGCCGACCACCTGGACCACTACGGCACCCCGGAGGCGTTCAACGGCGCGTTCATCCGCTTCGCGCGCCGCCTGGTGCCCGAGGGCTGGCTCATCGCCTGCGCCGATGACGAGGGCTCGCTGTCCGTGGGCGCCACGATCTGCGCCACCGGCGGCCACGTCATCACCTACGGCACCAACGACACCGCCCGCGTGCGGGTCACCGACATCTCCACGACGCCGGAGGGCACCACGGCGGTGCTGCGCGGCGACGTGCTGGGCACCAACGAGCAGGTGGCCGACGGCGCCGGCGTGTCCGGCACGGTGCCCGGGATCCTCATGCGCCTGTCGGTCCCGGGTAAGCACAACGTGCTCAACGCGACCGCCGCCGTGATCGCGTCGGTGCTGCTCGGCGTGCCCGCCGAGCAGGCGGTTGCCGGGGTCGAGGCCTTCATCGGCACGGGCCGCCGCTTCGAGGAGAAGGGCCGGGCCGACGGCGTGCTCGTCATCGACGACTACGCCCACCACCCCACGGAGATCAAGGCCGTGCTGACCGCCGCCCGCGAGATCGCCGACGGCGGCCGCGTGCTCGTGCTGTTCCAGCCGCACCTGTACTCGCGCACCAAGACGTTCGCCGACCGGTTCGCGCAGGAGCTGTCCGCCGCCGACGAGGTGGTGGTCACGGACATCTACGGGGCGCGCGAGGAACTCGACCCGACGGTCACGCCGAACACGATCGTCGACCTCATGACCGACCACGGCGCCGCCTACGCGGTGCCGGACCGCCTCGACGCCGCGCACGTGATCGCCGAGCTCGCCCGGCCGGGCGACGTCGTGCTCACGGTGGGCGCCGGCGACGTCACCCAGCTCGGGCCGGCCGTCCTGGCGCGCCTCGCGGGCCGCGTGGCGACCGGTACGCCGGGGCTGGGCGAGGACTGATGCGCCCGCCCGCGCGCCCTCGCGCCGCGGGCACGGCACGGCCGCGCCCGGCGGACCAGGGCGCGGCCGCACAGGACCAGGCCCGGGAGGACCGGGCCGCTCGTGACGAGGC
>NZ_JBHWZO010000227.1:0-10614 GCF_042728455.1 Promicromonospora sp. NPDC060204 | reverse complement strand
GCCCGGCCGCGGTGAGCGGTCGGGCGCCGTCGGGTGGCTGCCTGAGGGGATCAGGCGGCGGTGGTGACCTCGATGCGCTGCGGCGTGGTGCCGGCGAAGACGCCCGGCACGGTGACCGTCAGCACGCCCGCGTCGTAGGACGCGCGGACGACGTCGCCGTCCACGGCCTTGGGCAGCGTGACGACGCGGCGGAAGGAGCCGAAGCGGACCTCCGAGATGCGGCGGCCCTCGGACTCCTCCGAGCGCTGGTCCTTGCGCTCGCCGCGGACGACGAGCTTGCGGCCCTCGACCTCGACGGTGATGTCGTCGGCCGGGTTCACGCCCGGCAGGTCGAGGCGGGCGACGAGGTCCTCGCCCTCACGGTAGACGTCGGCCGCGGGCACGACGCCCTCGGAGACGCCGAGCTGCTGGCTCCACGGCTCGCGCAGCCAGGTGCTGGCGAACGGGGAACGGGTAAGAACGGTGGTCATGATGTCCTCCTCCGGACGGGTCTGATGACGGGTACAACCTGAGTCGACCCGACTCAATTTCCGGGTTCGCCGACGGCGGACGTGGCCCCTCCCGCGCCCCGTGTCAGTGGCTGGTGATCGTCAGGCTCGCGTCGTCCGGGCCCACGACGACGTCCGCCGTGCCGCCGACCGGGATCGTGAGCAGCGGGCTGGTGTGCCCGAAGTCGGCGCCCGCCAGCACCGGCTTGCCGGCCAGCGCGGGCTGGCGCGCGACGATCTCGTCGAGCGCCGCACGCGTCAAGCCCGTGGCGGCCTGGAACCGGCCGACCACAAGGCCGGTCACCCCGGCGGCGTCGGGCAGCTGGAGCAGGGAGGTGAGGTTGCGCGCGAAGGCGACCGTGTTCGACTCGAAGTCGTCCTCCAGGAAGAGCAGCGCGCCGTCGAGCGACGGCATGTTCGCGGTGCCCTGGAGCAGGTTGAGCGTGCAGAGGTTGCCGCCCACGATCCGGCCCGACGCCTGCCCCGGGCGCAGCCGCCACCAGCCCTCGTTGGTCACGGGGGTACGGGCGTCCTGGTCGAGGAACCAGAGGTCGTCCGTCCAGGCCGCGGAGGGCTCGACGGCGATCGGGGCGTCGTCGGTCACCGCGGCGCGGAACCAGTCGCCGGTGGGCTCGAAGTGGTCGCGCATGCCCCAGCTCGACCAGTGCGGGCCGGAATAGGTGATCAGGCCCGTGCGGGCGAGGATCGCGTTCTGCAGCGCCGTGATGTCCGAGTAGCCGCAGAACACCTTGGGGTGCGCGGCGATCAGGTCGAAGTCGAGGTAGGGGAGCAGCTCGTTGCTGTTGAACCCGCCGATGACCGTGAGGATGCCGGCGACCGAGGGGTCGGCGAACGCGGCGTGCAGGTCGGCAACCCGGTGTTCGATCGAGGCGCTGCGGAACTGGTCGTCCTCGTCGACGTGCTCGCCGAACGTCAGCGTGAGTCCCATGGCGGCGAACCGCTCGTCGATCCAGCGGGTGTTGTCGTGCTCCATGACCATGGCCCGCGACCTGGCGGGGGCGATGACGCGGACGGTGTCGCCGGAGCGGAGCCGGGGCGGGACGATGGTTGCGTGCGCTGACATGACCGCAGCCTAGGACGGCGCCGACGTCGTCGGCCCTGCATTTCCTGCGAACAGGAGGACGCCGTGCGCGCGACCCGCATCATGCCCAACCTTCGGGTGGCCGACGTAGCGGCAGCGAAGGACTTCTACACCGGCTACCTCGGGCTGAGCACCGAGGAGTTCGGCCTGGGCTGGGTGGCCCGGTGCACCTCGCCCGAGACGGGGGCGATCGTCCAGCTCGTCACCCGCGACGCGACCTCGCCCGAGGACGCGGTCGTCTCGGTCCACACGCCCGACGTCGACGGCGCGTACGACGAGGCCAAGCGGCTCGGCTACGAGATCGTGCACCCGCTGACCCGGGAGTCCTGGGGCGTGCGCCGGTTCCTCGTCCGGGCGCCGGACGGCAACGTGATCAACGTGGTGCACCACCCGGACTGAGGCCACGCCGGGCGCGGCTGGTCGCGCGCTGATAGCATCTGCTATCAGGAGGTGGGTCGGGTGGAGCGAGAGACGGAACGCGGATCGGCGGTCGAGCGGGCCTTTGCGGAGCACCTCATGCGGACGAGCCGTCATGCGGGCGAGCTGCGAGCCGCCGCGACGCGCGAGCTGGTGGTTGCGGCGCACCAGGCACGCGACCTGGGCTGGAGTCAGCGCAGGATCGGGCTTGCGCTCGGCCGCAGCCAGCCGGAGGTCGCCCGGCTCCTGAAGCTGGATGCTGCGGGCTCCGGTGACGAGGCGGGGGAGGGCGTCCCGTTGCTGACCCTGCTCCTGCGCGACCGGCGGGACGAGATCGTGGAGGCTGCCGCCCGCCGTGGCGTGCGCAACGTTCGCGTCTTCGGGTCGGTCGCGCGCGGTGAGGACACCGCGGAGTCGGACATCGATCTGCTCGTAGACATCGATCCCGACGTCGGACTGTTCGCGATCGGGGCGCTCGAGGCCGAGCTCGAGGAGCTGCTGGGGCGTGAGGTCGACGTGGTGATCGCGCGAGCGCTGCGCGAGGGTGTCGCCGCGACGGTCGAGGCCATCCCGCTGTGATCGACAAGGACCAGCGCAACGTCGAGTCCGCGCTGCGCGGCCTGCTGCGCGACGAGCCCGGCGGTTAGGGCTGTGCCGTCGTCGGCTCCGCCGTCCGGGGCTCAAGGGCCGCCAGCAGCAGGTCCGTGACGGCCGGCAGGATCTGCTCGATGTCCGCGCCGGAGGCCGTGCGTTCGGCGCCCGCGCGCACGATGCCGCTCAGCAGGTGCGTGGTCAGGGTGACGTCGCCGACGGGGCGGAAGGTGCCCTCGTCGACGCCGTCGCGCAGGACCTGCTCCACGGCGGCGGCGACCTGGGCGAACGGTCCCTCCGGGTGCTCCAGCACGTCCTGCGGCATCGCCGTGGCGGGCGAGTGCAGCATCAGGCGCACCGCCGGGGTGTCGAAGGAGCGCATCAGCGTGTCCACGATCTGCGCCAGGCGCCGCGGGGCCGGTTCGGGCCCCGCGGCGATCTCGTCGATCCGGGCCAGGATGTCGCGGCTGGCGTGCTGGGCGATCTTGGCGGCCAGCGCTGCCTTGTCCTTGGCGTAGTTGTAGATCGTGTTGCGGGCGATGCCCGCGCGGGCGGCCACGTGCCCGAGGTTGAAGCCGTCGTAGCCGCGCTCGGCCAGCAGGGCTCCCATCGCCTCGGTCAGGTCGGACCAGACCTGCTCGTGGTGGGCCTGGAACGTGGCGCCCTTGATCCGTGGCATGCGCCCAGTATCACCTGCCCGCACCGGCGGTGGCCGGGGACTTCGTGTCGCCCGCGGTCTTGCGGCTCGTGAGGCGTCCGACGGCGCCGAGGCCCGCCAGGACCACGGCGCGCACACGCTCGGCGACCGGCCCCGAGGGGACGAAGAGCTGCTGCATGAGCCGGGCGCGGCGCTGGTGGCCGGTGATCGTGGGGCGCAGGCCCGCCTCCCAGGCGGCCAGTGCCGCGTGCAGGTCCTCGGGGTGGTCGCGCAGTGCCGCCCCCAGGTCGGCGCCGCCGCGCATGGCCATGCTGGAGCCCATGCCGGAGTAGAGGTTCAGGCACCAGGCCGCGTCCCCGACGAGGACGACCCGGCCGGAGCGCCACGTCGGCATCTTCACCTGGTTGACCGAGTCGAACAGGAAGTGCGGGGCCTTCTCCAGCTGGTCCAGGACGTGGGCCACGGACGGGTGGTCCATGCCCGCGTAGACCTCACGCAGGGTCTCGACCGGCGGCCGGGTGAACTGCGCGTCCACGTCCTGGGTGCGATAGGTCAGCAGCGCGGTGGGGGTGCGGTCGGCGAACCCGAAGACCCAGGCCGCCCGGCGGGAGCGCGCGTCGATGCTGCCGTCCTCGGGCCCGAGCCCGGGCACCTGCTCGTCCAGCTCGAAGGCGCAGATGATGGCCGCCCACTGGTCCAGGTAGTCCTCGTCCGGTCCGAATGCCAGCCGGCGGACGCCCGAGCGGACGCCGTCGGCGCCCACGACCAGGGCGAACTCCTCGACGGACTCGGCCCCGGTGGGCTCGTGCAGCAGGCGGACCCGCGCCGTGTCCGGGGTCTGCTCGATACCGACGGGGCGGGTGCCGAACCGGACCTCCGCCCCGCCGAGGTCGTCGAGGGTGCGCCACAGCGCATCCTCGATGTCCCCGCGGACGACCGCGTACGGACCGCCCGGGCGGTCGAGGAACCCGGCACCGGGCCTCGCTCGGCCGGACCGGCTCACGGTCCAGTCCTTGCCGTCGACGGGGTTGCGCACGTGCAGGTTGTCGGTCGCGCCCAGGTCCGCGAGGGCCGTCTTGCCGTCCGGGAAGATCCCGACGAAGTACCCGCCGGTGCGCCGCTCCGGGGAGCGCTCGGCGACGACGGGCTCCCAGCCCGCCCGGCGCAGCCCGATCGCGGTCGCGATGCCGGCGATCCCGAGGCCCACCACGAGCGCGCGCCTGTCCTGCTGTGTCATCGGAGCTCCTTCCCAAGTTGCGACAACTTGTCGTAAGAAGAAGTTACGACAACCTGTCGTAATTATGGAAGAGGGCGCGGCTGTGACCCAGGACACCGAGGGTCGCGCGAGCGCGGTCGGTCGAGCGGGCTGGCCGAGCGGGCTGGCCGAGCGGGCCGGCCGAGCAAGATCAGTCGAGCAAGATCAGCCGAGCAGGGCCGACCGGATCGCCGAACCGGCCTCAGCCGTGGATCGGGCCGTCCGTCTCGCGCAGGGGGCGGGCCGTGGCGCCCGAGCGGGCCGCGATCAGCTCGGCGACGATCGACACGGCGGTCTCGTCCGGCGTGCGCGCGCCCAGGTCCAGCCCGATCGGGCTGTGCAGTCGGTTCAGCGCGGCGCGCGGCACGCCGTCCTCGACCAGGCGGGCCGCCCGCTCGGCGTGCGCCCGGCGGGAGCCCATGGCGCCCACGTACGTGCCGTCCGGCAGGTCGGTGAGCGCCGTGTGCAGCAGGGGCACGTCGAACTTGGCGTCATGGGTCAGGACGCAGACGGCGTCGCGGGCGGAGACGCGGCCCGCCGCGATCTCGGCGGCCAGGTACCGGTGCGGCCACTCGGTCACCACCTCGTCGGCCTCCGGGAAGCGGGCCGGCGTGGCGAACACCGGGCGGGCGTCGCAGACCGTGACCCGGTACCCGAGCAGCCGGCCGGCCCGCGCCAGCGCCGCCGCGAAGTCGATCGCGCCAAACACCAGCAGCCGCGGCGGCGGCGCGAACACCTGCAGGAACACCCTCGTGCCCGTGCCGGTGCGCTCACCGTGCGGGCCGTACTCCCGCAGGGCGGAGGCACCGGCAGCGATCTGCCCGACGGCGTCCGCGGTCACCGCCGTGTCCAGGCCGGGGTCCCCGAGTGTCCCGTCCGGGCCGTCCGGGCCGTCCGGGCCGTCCGCGCCGGCTCCGGGAACGACCAGGTGCCGGCCGAGCGCGCCGCCGTCACCGAACCGCGCATCACCGACCCGCGCATCACCGACCCGCGCGCCGCCGTCGCCGGCAGCCGCCCCGCCGCCGTCGTCACTCCCGCCGCCGTCCGCCCCCACGACCGTGGCGAGACAGACGCCCGACGGCGCCCCTCCGCCGTCGGGCGGCGAGGCCCCCAGCACCCGCCGGGCGAAGGAATCGAAGCCCGGCCATGCCGCCCGGGACAGGGGAGCGACGAAGACCTCGATGGTCCCGCCGCAGGTCAGGCCCACGTCGAAGGCGTCGTCGTCGGTGACGCCGTAGCGGGCCGCCACGGGACGGCCGGTCTCGGCGACCTCCAGGCCGAGGTCGTACACGGCGCCCTCGACGCACCCGCCGGACACGGACCCGATCACCTCGCCGCCCGGGCCGACGGCCATCGCGGCCCCCGGCTCGCGCGGCGCGGACCGGAACGTGCGCACCACGGTGGCCACGGCCGCGCGCTCGTCGGCGCGCCACCAGTCGAGCAGCTGCGGCAGCAGATCCCGCATCCCGGCTCCCTCCTCCGCGCGGGCGCGCGAACCCTCCGCGCGAACGCGCGAACCCTCCGCGCGAACGCGAACCCTCCGCGCGAACCCTTCTCCTGCCAGGTTCTCACTTCCGTGTCACGCGCCGAGGTCGCCCAGGTAACCGGTACGTCTGTCCCGTCGCGGGGTTCGGGGCGATGATGGGGAGATCGCAACGACGCGAGGAGGACCCCATGAAAGCAGCAGTGGGCGACCGGATCGTCACCGCTTCCGGAGTGGTCGGCGGCGTGGTGCGGGACGGCGTGGTGACCGAGTGCCCCCATGGCGACGGATCGCCGCCCTACCGGGTGCGCTGGTCCGACACGGGCGAGGAGACGCTCGTCTACCCGGGCGGGGACACGTACGTGGACGCGCAGGTCGAGGCGGGCTCGGGAGCCTGGGCGGAGGCCCGGCGCGGGCGCGCGCTCACCTGGGACGTGCGGATCACCGTGGTCGAGGCCGCGGGCAGCACGACGGCGGAGGCCACCGTGATGAACGGCCCGCCCGACGCCCTGCGCGGCGTCGGGCACGCCAGGAAGTCACCCGACGACGACGAGGTGCCGCTGATCGGCGACGAGATCGCCGCCGGCCGGGCGCTCCGCCGGCTCGCGGACCGCCTGCTCGCCGTGGCCGAGGCCGACGTCTCCGCCGCGGTCGGGCACAAGGCACACCTGCACCGGTGACCGGGCCTACGCCAGGATCCCCGACGCGTCGAGCGCCGCGCGCACCTCCGGGTCGAGCCACGGCTCCACGCCCGCCCAGCTGGTGCGCCACGAGACGCCGGTGATCCGGGTGCCGTCGGGAAACCTCTCGATGTAGTCGGCCTGCAGCACGCCGTGCTCGTCGCACCAGAAGGCGTTCGCGGGGCTGCCGTCCAGGAGCTGGTCGATGCGCATCGCGGAGACCGAGACGCCGTCGGGCAGCACGAGCGGCTGGGTGTCGGTGCGCACCAGCAGCGCGTGCTGCGTGCGCGCCGGGTCGGTGTCGTCGAGCTGGGTGTACTCGACCCAGGAGCCGACGGTCGCGAGCTCCAGCACCAGCAGGTACCGCGCGAACGAGGGGACGCCGTCGCCGACGCCCGGCGGCAGGTCGGCGCGCTCGAACGTGACGTCCACGCCGCCCGGCTCGCGCTGGTGCGACCAGCGCACCCAGCGCCGCACGTCCCCCTCGTACTCCACGCGGTGGCGGGCCCGCAGCACGACGTCGGGCATCGGGCGCATCGCCAGCACCGAGTCGAGCACCCGCAGGCCGTCCGCGGTCTCGGACTCGCGGCGCACCAGGGCGCCATCGGGGGTGGTCCCGTTGTTGCTCAGCGCCTGGATGTACATGGCCGATCCTCCGGTGCGGCGGGGGTTCCCGCGCCAGGGTAACCGCCGACCGGGGCCGCTCGCCGGGTAGGTTGCGGACATGAGCGAGCGCGTGGACGTGGAACAGCACCGGGCCGACGTCGCGGGGCTGCTCGCGGCGTTCGTCGAGCGGCCCGTCGAGGAGGTGCCCCTCGACGGCGACGTGCTGGGCCGCGTGCTGGCGCGCGACGTCGTGGCCCCCGAACCGCTGCCGCGGTTCCGCAACTCGCAGATGGACGGCTTCGCGGTCCGCGCCGCCGACGTCGCCGTCGCTACCCCGGACGCGCCGGTCACGCTGCCCGTGGCGGGCGACGTCGCCGCCGCCCCGGGCGACCCGGCCCCCCTGGCGCCGGGCACGGCCGTCCGGATCATGACCGGCGCCCCCGTCCCCGCCGGCGCGGACGCCGTGGTCCCCGTCGAGGACACCGACCACGGGACCTTCAACCGGGTCGCGACAGCCCCGGCGGCGCCCCCGTCCCAGGCGGACACCGCGGACCGCGTCGCGGTGGCCCGCGGCCGGGCGGTCGGCGAGTTCGTCCGGGAGCCCGGGTCCGACGTCGCCGCCGGCACAGTCGTGCTCCCGATCGGCACGGTGCTCGCACCCCACCACGTGGCGGCCGCCGCCGCGTGCGGCGTCGCCCGCCTCGCGCTCGTCGCCCCGGTCACGGTCGCGGTCGTCTCCACGGGCAGCGAGCTCGTCGGGCCGGACAGCGAGCCCGGCCCCGGCCAGATCTTCGACGCCAACGGCCCGGCGCTCGCAGCCGCGGTCCGGGCGGCCGGCGGGCGCGTGGGCCTGCGGCTGTCCCTGCCCGACGACCCGGACGCGGTGCGCGCCGGCCTGGAGCGCGCGGCGGCGCTCTGCGACCTGGTGCTCACCACGGGCGGCGTGAGCCAGGGCGCCTACGAGGTGGTCAAGGACGCGCTGCCGGAGGTCACCTTCCGCTCCGTGGCCATGCAGCCCGGCGGCCCGCAGGGCCTCGGCCGGGTCGGCGGCACGCCCCTGCTCGCCTTCCCCGGCAACCCGGTCAGCGCGCAGGTCTCGTTCGTCGTGTTCCTCCGCGAGATCCTGCGGGCGGCCGCGGGTCTGCCGCCCGTGAACCGGGTGCAGGCGGTGCTCGACGACGCGGTGGTCTCGCCCGCGGGCCGGCGGCAGCTCCTGCGCGGCCGCCGGGTGCGGACGGCCGGGCCGGGCGCCTCGGCGGGTACGCCGCCGCACGTCGCCGTCGTCGGCGGGCCCGGCTCGCACCTCGTGGCGTCGATGGCCGCCGCGGACGTGCTGATCGACGTGCCAGCGGCCGCGACTACGCTCGAACCGGGTGCCGAGGTGGCCGTGTGGCCGCTGTGACGCCGCACCCGACGGAGAGGGACCGGTGAGGGAGCACGTGATGGACGACGCGGGGGCGGCAGGAGCGGTGCCGGCAGAGGTCGTGCGCGTGACGCAGGAGGTGCTGGACGACGCCGTCGGGCGCGCGGTCGAGGCCGCCGTGGCGGCGCCGGAGTGCGGCGCCGTGGTCACGTTCCGCGGCGTCGTGCGGGACGACGACGGGGGTCGCGACGTGGTCAGCCTCGACTACGAGGCGCACCCCGACGCCACCGCCGTCCTCCAAAAAGTGTGCCAGGCGGTGGCCGCCGAGACGGGCCTGCGCGTCGCCGCGACGCACCGCTACGGGCACCTCGTGGTCGGGGACGTCGCGCTCGTCGCGTCGGCGTCGGCCGGGCACCGCAAGGAGGCCTTCGAGGCGTGCTCCCTGCTGGTGGAGCGCATCAAGGCCGAGGTGCCGATCTGGAAGAAGCAGCAGTTCACGGACGGCGAGTCCGAGTGGGTCGGTCTGTAACGATCCGCCGGACCCGGGTGACCGCCCGGCCGACCGTGCGCGGGATGCTGGCGGGCAGCAGCTCGGGGAGCCGGGCGACGCGGCCGGGCAGCGTCAGGCTGGGCTTCGCCAGGCCGGACCTCGACAGGCCGGGCAGGTTGAGGCTCGGCAGGTTCAGGCTGGACAGGCTCGGCAGGGCCGGCAGGCTCGGCAGCGTCGGAAGACTGGGCAGCGTCAGGCTGGGCACGGTCAGGCTCGGCATGCTCAGCCCGGTCAGGCCGAGGCTAGGCAGCCGGTGCATCCCGCGCACCCAGATACGCTCGCGCACCGGCGGGGGCGGCACGTCGAGCCGGTCGTAGAACGCCTCGGCGCAGGCCCGCCAGGAGAACAGCTCCGCGTACCGGCGCGTCTCCTCGCGGGAGCACGCCAGCGCCGCGAGGCAGGCCGCGCGCAGGTCGTCGTCGACGGCGCCCGCGCCGGAGCCCGGGATGAGGTCGCGGGGACCCGGCGCGTCGAAGCCGGCCACGGGCGTGCCCGAGGCCATGGCCTCCAGGATGACCAGGCCGAACGTGTCGGTACGGCTCGGGAAGACGAGCACGTCGGCGTCGGCGAAGTGCTGGGCCAGGTCGTCGCCCGAGCGGCGGCCCCGGAAGTGGGCGCCGGGGTGGGCGGCCTCCAGGTCGGCGCGGGCCGGGCCGTCGCCCACCACCACCTTGGAGCCCGGCAGGTCCAGGTCGAGGAACGCCTCGACGTTCTTCTCCACGGCAAGCCGCCCCACGTACAGGAAGACGGGCCCGGGCAGGTCGCGGTAGACGCCGGTCCCCGTGGTCCCGGCCGGAGTGGTCCCGGTCCCGGCGGCGGCCCGACGGCGGGGGTGGAACTGCTCGGTGTCCACGCCCAGGCTCCACGGCGTCACGTTCCGGATGCGCCACTGGGTGAGCTGCTCGCGCATGGTCGGCGTCGCCACCAGCACCGCCCCGGACTTGTCGTGGAACTTGCGCACGTAGCGGTAGCCCGCCCACAGCGGGATCCACGACCAGCGCGCGCTCACGTACTCGGGGAACTGCGTGTGATAGCTGGACGTGAACGGGAAACCGAAGTGGTCGCAGACGGCGCGCGCGTACCAGCCGAGCGGACCCTCGGTGGCGATGTGCACGGCGTCGGGCGCGAACTCCAGGAAGCGCCGCTCCACGTCGTCGCGCGCCATGATCGGCACCCGGATCTCGGAGTAGGTGATCAGGGGGATCGTCCGGTAGCCGTCCCACGGCGTGACCACCTCGACCGCGCAGCCCATCCGGCGCAGCTCGGCCACGGTGCGCGAGAGCGCCGTGGCGACACCGTTCACCTGCGGTTCCCAGGCGTCGGTGACGATCATGATCCGCTGCGGCCGCTCGGTCGCTGTCAGCACGGCGCGATTCAACCACGTTCCGGGGGACGCGCCGACCACCGGGACGCCGGGCGGC